>NZ_JBHTWX010000039.1:0-68199 GCF_042792155.1 Kitasatospora sp. NPDC056651
GGGCGGGGAGTTCACCCGCCCGGGCCGCCGCGTCGTCCGGTCCCGGGCGCGCGTCCGATCCCGGATGCCGGCCCGCGGACCCCTCAGCCGAGGAGCAGCTGCACCGGGCTGCGCTCCAGCAGCAGCACCGCGACGTCGTCGGTCAGCGCGCCGCCGTTCAGCTCCTCGACCTCCGCGATGGCGCTGTCGACCAGCCGGCCCCTGGTCAGCCCGGCGGCCTGGTGATCGCCGATCAGATCGGCCAGCCCGTCCTGGCCCAGCCGACGCGACCCGGCCCCGACCCGGCCCTCGATCAGCCCGTCGGTGTAGAGCAACAGCCGCCAGCCGGGCCGGAGTTCGAGATCCTGGGCGGGCCAGGCGGACTGTCCGTCGTGGCAGGGCAGCAGACCGAGCGCGGGCCCGGCGAGATCGGCGGGCAGGGTGATCGGCTCGTGGTCGCGGCCGAGCAGCAGGGGCGCCGGGTGCCCGGCGAGGTAGAGCCGGGCCCGCTCGCCCGCGCCGAGCGGGCCGAGGCCGCCGCCGGAACCGCCCGGGCCGCCATCGGTACCGTCCGTGGCGCCGGTGCCGCCGGGCTCGATGACCAGCATGCAGAGCGTCGCGAAGATCTCGTCGCTGCGCCGCTCGTGCTCCAGCACGTGCTGGAGGGTGGTGAGCAGGGCCTGGCCGGTGAGGCCCGCGAAGACCAGGGTGCGCCACGCTATCCGGAGCGCGACGCCGAGCGCCGCCTCGTCCGGGCCGTGGCCGCAGACATCGCCGATCACGACGTGGACGGTGCCGTCGTCGGTGCGCACGGCGTCGTAGAAGTCGCCGCCGAGCAGCGCGCGCCGGCGGCCGGGGCGGTAGCGCCGGGTGAAGGAGAGCCCGGCGCCGTCGAGCAGCGGGGTGGGCAGCAGGTGGCGCTGGAGGCGGGCGTTCTCCTGGCCGCGCAGCTCGGCCTCGACCAGGCGTCGCTGGGACTCGTCGGCGCGCTTGCGCTCGACGGCGTAGCGCAGGGCGCGGGCGAGCAGCGGGCCGTCCGTGTCGTGCTTGAGCAGGAAGTCCTGGGCGCCGGCCGCGACGGCGGCCGCGCCGAGTTCGGCGCCGGCGGCGTCGGTGAGCACCACGACCGGGGTGTGCGGGGCCCGGCGGAGCAGCTCGTGCAGGCCCTCCAGCCCGTCGGAGGCTCCCCCGGTCTGGGCGGCTGGGAGGTGTCCCCGTTCCGGGTGCGGCAGGTCGGCGGGCGCGGCGAGGTCGAGCAGCACGCAGCCGAACTCGGGGGTCCGGGAACGTCCGCGCCGGGCCCAGGGGGCGGGCGGGGCGAGCAGTTCGGTGGCCTGGTCCAGGCCGCGGGCCCAGTGGATCTCGATCGAGGTGCCGCTGTCGGCCACGGCGGCCTTGATCAGTTGGACGTCCGAGGCGTCGTCTTCGATGACCAGCAGCCGCAGCGGTCCGCTGTCGGCCGGGCCGTCCGTCGGACCGCCGCCCGGTTCGGCGACGTGGGACGGGTGGCCGGCGCGCGCGGCCCGTGAGCGGGGGTGGGGTATCGGGGAGACCGCCGTGGCCCGGCCGGTCGTGCTGCGGGTGCGGGCATGGCCGACGGGGGCGCTGTCATGGGCGCCCGGCAGGTCCGCGGCACCAGGTGCCCGCCCGTCTCCCGTTGCGGGCATCGGTGGTTCCTCCCTTTCCCCGACTGCGTAACGGCCGGCGTCCGTCCGCAGTGCCCGACCTGGCGTCGGGGAACTTCTCGCGACCATAACGTGATCTCCGGGGATTTCTGTCGCCGACCTGGCCGTTGTGGTCATTGCCACGACGATGGTGGTGGGGTGGACGGATTCGGACGAGGGCTCGGTTCCCGCCCCGGCGGTGCCGGTCGACTCCCGGAAGGGGAGTGGTGGAAGTGGCGGCGGTGACCCGGATCACCCTGGTGGAGGGTGACATCACGGAGCAGCCGGCGGACGCCCTGGTGAACGCTGCCAACTCGTCCTTGCTGGGTGGTGGCGGGGTGGACGGCGCGATCCACCGCAAGGGCGGGCCGCGGATCCTGGAGGAGTGCCGCCGGCTGCGTGCCTCGCACTACGGCAAGGGGCTGGCCACCGGTCAGGCGGTGGCGACGACGGCCGGGCGGCTGCCCGCCCGGTGGGTGGTGCACACCGTCGGACCGGTGTACCGGGCGGAGGAGTACGAGGAGCGGGCG
The DNA here is from genome assembly GCF_042792155.1 of Kitasatospora sp. NPDC056651. Lineage (NCBI taxonomy): Bacteria > Bacillati > Actinomycetota > Actinomycetes > Kitasatosporales > Streptomycetaceae > Kitasatospora > Kitasatospora sp. NPDC056651. The sequence continues at coordinate 2,174 of NZ_JBHTWX010000039.1, forward strand.
GAGCTGCTGGCCTCCTGCTATCGCGAGTCGCTGCGCACTGCGGCGGGGCTCGGCGCGCGCACGGTGGCCTTCCCGGCCGTCTCGGCCGGGATCTACGGCTGGCCGCCGGCGGACGCGGCCCGGATCGCGCTCGGCACCGTCGCGGAGGTGCTGGACGGCGGCGACGCGGAGGCGGGCTCGGAGCTGGCGGAGGTGCGGTTCGTGCTGTTCGGGTCGGAGATGTACGAGGTGTTCGAACGGGCCCGGCGGGAGCTGCCCGGGTGGGCGGGCTGACGGCGGGGCCTGTGGCGGGGCCGTGCGTGGTGCCGACCGAGCGGTGTGGCACCGCCGCTCGGTGGGTCCATGGTGGCCTGCCGGGGCGTCAACACGCCAGAGTTATTCGATAACTCGTTCTAGTGAATCCATAAGGTCGCTCACCGGCCCGCACGGGAGCCCGGCACCTCTCCGGCCGCCGCCCCAGCCACCCCCGCCGCCCCGCCCGCTACGCGCCACCACTCCTGTGCCGCCCCCGTCGGCTACGGTGCGAGCGCCGACCAGGGCACCGTGACCTCGCCCTGCCGCCACCGCCCCCGCGCGTCCACCAGCGGCCAGCTGCCCGCCAGCGCCGTGCAGGCCGCCACCCAGCGCTGCCGCGCCCCGAACGCCCCGTACGGAGCGGCCGCGGCCCAGGCCCGGTCGAAGTCGGTCAGGAAGGCGTGCACCGGGCGCCCCGGCACGTTGTGGTGGATCAGCGCCTTCGGCAGCCGCTCGGCCAGGTCGGAGGGTTGGCCGAGGCCGCCCAGCCGGGCCGCGAAGGTCACCGTCCGGGGCCCCTCGGGGCCGAGCGCGACCCAGACGTGCCGCCGGCCGATCTCGTCGCAGGTGCCCTCGACCAGCAGCCCGTCCGGGGCGAGCCGCGCGCACAGCCGCTCCCACACGGCGGCCACCGTCGACTCGTCGTACTGCCGCAGCACGTTGGCGGCCCGGATCAGCTGGGCCGGCGCCCCGCCGTCCAGCGGGACCTCGAAGCCCCCGCGCCGGAAGGTGAGCAGCGGCGGCTCGGCGTACGGCAGCGCGGCGGCGACCCGCTCCGGCTCGATCTCGATCCCGACCACCCGGACGTCCGGCCGCACCGCGCGCAGCCGCCCGGCCAGCTCGACGGCGGTCCACGGCGCGGCGCCGTAGCCGAGGTCCACCGCGACCGGCGGCCGCCCGGCGGTGCGCAGCGTCCGGCCGAGGGCGTGGGCGATCCAGCGGTCCATCCGGCGCAGCCGGTTGGTGTTGGTGGTGCCCCGGGTGACCGTCCCCACCGGGCGTCCGGTCCGCCCGCGGGCGGGCGCGGCGGTCGGGGGTTCGAAGGAGGCGGCCATGCCCAGAAGGGTAGTCGGGCCGCCGAAGCGGCCGCGCTGACCTGGGGCGGTGCCGTCCGTCGACCCGGGGCGGTGATGCCCGTCGTCCTGCGGCGGTGCCGTCCGTTCCGGTCCGTGGGCCGGGCCGGGAATGCGGGACGAGGTTCGTGCGGTTGGCACACTGGTGGTGATGTGTGCCCGGACGGGGCAGCGCACACCGGACAGCGGGCGCCCCGGAGGGGTCGCCCGGACGGGCCGCACAGAGGAGGCTTCAGCCAGGTGATCCAGCACCCGGTCCGTTCGGTACGCCGTGCCCAGCCCGCCGCACCCGCGCGAGGCCGGCTCCAGTCGCTCGTGCCCGGCCGCCGCCGCCCGCGCCGGATAGCGATGCTGAGCGTGCACACCTCGCCGCTGCACCAGCCCGGGACCGGGGACGCCGGCGGGATGAACGTCTACATCGTCGAGCTGGCCAAGCGCCTGGCCGAGCTGAACATCGAGGTCGAGGTGTTCACCCGGTCGACCGGATCGGACGACGCGCCGACGGTCGAGCTGGCCCCGGGCGTGCTGGTCCGGCACGTCACCGCCGGGCCGTACGAGGGCCTGGTCAAGGAGGACCTGCCGGCCCAGCTGTGCGCCTTCACCCACGGGGTGCTGCGCACCGAGGCGGGCCACCGGCCCGGCCACTACGACCTGGTCCACTCGCACTACTGGCTCTCCGGGCAGGTCGGCTGGCTGGCCGCGCAGCGCTGGGGCGTGCCGCTGGTGCACACCATGCACACCATGGCGAAGGTCAAGAACGCCGCGCTGGCCCTGGGCGACACGCCCGAGCCCGCGGCCCGGGTGATCGGCGAGACCCAGGTGGTGGAGGCGGCCGACCGGCTGATCGCCAACACCGTCGAGGAGGCCGCCGAGCTGGAACTGCACTACGCCGCGCGGCCGGACCAGCTGGCCGTCGTCCACCCCGGGGTCAACCTGGACGTCTTCCGCCCCGCCGGGCGGGGGGCACCCGCCGCCGCGCGGGCCCGGCTGGGCCTGCCGCAGGGCGCCGCGGTGCTGTTGTTCGCCGGCCGGATCCAGCCGCTGAAGGCCCCGGACGTGCTGCTGCGGGCGGTCGCCGCGCTGCTCGACCGCCGCCCGGACCTGCGCGAGCGCCTGGTGGTGCCGGTGGTCGGCGGGCCGTCCGGCACCGGGCTGGCCCGGCCGGAGAGCCTGCACAAGCTCGCCGCCCAGCTGGGCATCGGCGACGTGGTGCGGTTCCACCCGCCGGTCGGCCAGCCGCAGCTCGCGGACTGGTACCGGGCGGCGACGGCGCTGGTGATGCCCTCGTACAGCGAGTCCTTCGGGCTGGTCGCGCTGGAGGCGCAGGCCTGCGGCACCCCGGTGGTGGCGGCCGCGGTCGGCGGCCTGCCGGTCGCGGTGCGGGACGGCGAGACGGGCAGCCTGGTGAACGGCCACGACCCGCTGGAGTGGTCGTACGCGCTGGAGCCGTACGTCACCGACCCGGGCCTGGTGGCGCGGCGCGGCGCGGCGGCGGCCCGGCACGCGGCCCGCTTCGGCTGGGACACCGCCGCGGCGACCACCGCCGAGGTGTACGCCGGCAGCCTGGCCCGCCCGGCCGGCCGGTTCGCCGCGGCCCGGCAGCGGCTGGTCTGAGACCGGCGCGGCCCTCGGCTCGCGCCCGCCAGGGGCTGCGCCCGACCGGTACCGGCGAGTAACCTCGCCCCCATGGCAATCCGCACCAAGGACGAGGCCCTGACCCTCCTGCGCACCGCCCTGGACGACACCGGGGTGGCCTGGGAGCCGGCCGCCACCGACCCGTACACGCTGGTGGCGGCCCTGCCCGGCACCCGGAAGCTGAGCACCGCCTGCGCCCTGCGGGTCGGCGACCACACCCTGTCGGTGAACGCCTTCGTGATCCGCCGTCCGGACGAGAACCACGAGGTCGTCTACCGCTGGCTGTTGGAGCGCAACACCCGGCTGTACGGCGTCGGGTACGCGATCGACGCGCTCGGCGACGTCTACCTGGCCGGGCGGCTGCCGCTCGAGGCACTCACCCCGGAGGTCGTGGACCGGCTGCTCGGGACGGTGCTGGAGAACGCGGACGAGCCGTTCGACACCCTGCTGGAGCTGGGCTTCGCCTCGGCGATCCGGCGCGAGTGGGAGTGGCGCACCAAGCGCGGGGAGTCCACCCGCAACCTGGCCGCCTTCGCCCACCTGGCGGCACCGTCCGCCGACACGGCGGGGTCGGACGGCACCGCGAGGTCGGACGGCACCGCGGCGCCCGAGGCCACCGCCCCGGACGCCGACTGACACCCGCTGGCTGACGCCCCGCCGGTCAGGCGCCCGTCGGAGCCCGCTCGGGCTCGGGCGCGGCCGCGGGCGCCGGAACGGCGACGACGGTCCCGCCGGTCCGCAGGCCCTGCGCCGCGCCGGTCCGCTTGCCCAGCGCCAGGTAGCCGGCCGCGGCGACGGTGCCGCAGACCCCGCACGCGCCCCACAGCGCCCCGCCGCCGGCCCGCTCCAGCAGCACGCCGCCCACGGCCGGGCCGACGAACGAGGCGAGCGACCAGGAGAGCGAGTAGACGCCCTGGTAGCGCCCGCGGGCGTGGGTCGGCGACAGTTCGGCGATCAGGCTCATCAGGGTCGGCGTGTAGAGGATCTCGCCGAGCGTCCAGACCACCACCGTGAAGGCGTAGAACCAGGCGGACGACCCGGCCAGGGCCGTCATCCCGAACCCCCAGCCGATGAACAGCGAGGCCGCCGCCAGCATGGCCGACCGGCTGCGGTTCTCGACCCACCGGGTGAGCGGGATCTGGAGCAGCACGATCAGCAGCCCGTTCAGGCCGATGACCAGGCCGTACTCGGTGGGCGTGACCCCCTGGCGGCCCATGTCCACCGGGAGGGTGGTCGACCCCTGCTGCATCACCAGGGCGAGCAGCAGGGTGAGGCCGACCACGGCCATGAAGCGGCGGTCGCGGAAGACGGCGCCGAGGCCGACCGCCGGTTCGTCGACCTTCGTGGCCGGGGTGTCGGGCTTCGTCTCCGGGAGCTTCACGAAGATCACCACGGCGCAGAGCGCCGTGGAGACCGCGTCCAGCAGGAAGAGGGTGAGGTAGCCGTGGGTGGCGATCAGACCGGCGACCGCGGAGGAGAGGCCGAAGCCCAGGTTGATCGCCCAGAAGTTCAGCGAATAGGCGCGGACCCGGTCGGCGGCCGGGACGATGTCCGCGATGATCGCCGAGACGGGCGGCCGGGTGGCGTTGTTGAAGAAGCCCACCAGGAAGGCCACCACCGCGATCGTCACCTGGCCGTCCGAGAAGCCGAGCACGGCGGTGAACAGCGCGGTGCCGAGCTGGGCGACGAGCAGGGTCGGACGCCGTCCGATCCGGTCGGTCAGCACCCCGGCGACGATCGAGGAGACCGCCGCGCCGAGGCCGAACAGCGCGGAGACCAGCCCCACGTAGGTGATCGAGTACCCGCGGTTGCTGCTGAGGTAGAGCGAGAGGAAGGGAACAACGAAGGCGCCGAGCCGGTTGACCAGCGTCGAGACCCAGAGCCACCAGAACTGACGGGGCAGCCCGCCCGCCGTCTCCTGGATCATTCTTCGGAACCGGGCGGTGACGAGCATGTGGGGGCTCCCGAGGGCAGGTGTCCGCTGAGCGGTACGGCAGGCCCGGTCAGCCGACATATGTAAGTGTCAGATGCGCAGAGCACACATTACACATCGGCCGAAGGTCCCCACCAGGGGTTTTCCGGCCCCCACTAAGCTGGGGGCCATGGCTGACACGACGTACCGACTCATCCTGCTCCGTCACGGCGAGAGCCAGTGGAACCAGAAGAACCTGTTCACCGGTTGGGTCGATGTCGACCTCAACGAGAAGGGCGAGAAGGAGGCCGCCCGCGGTGGTGAGCTCCTGGCCGCCGAGGGTCTGCTCCCCGACGTGCTGCACACCTCGCTGCTGCGCCGCGCCATCCGCACCTCGCAGATCGCCCTGGACAAGGCCGACCGGCACTGGATCCCGGTCAGCCGCAGCTGGCGGCTGAACGAGCGCCACTACGGCGCGCTCCAGGGCAAGGACAAGGCCCAGACCCTGGCCGAGTTCGGCGAGGAGCAGTTCCAGCTGTGGCGCCGCTCGTACGACACCCCGCCGCCGGTGCTGGCCGACGACGCCGAGTACTCGCAGGCCGGTGACGCCCGTTACGCCGAGATCCCGAGCGAGCTGCGTCCGCGCACCGAGTGCCTGAAGGACGTCGTCGAGCGGATGCTCCCGTACTGGTACGACGCCATCGTCCCGGACCTCGCCGCCGGCAAGACCGTCCTGGTCACCGCCCACGGCAACAGCCTGCGCGCGCTGGTCAAGCACCTCGACGGCATCTCCGACGAGGCCATCGCCGGCCTGAACATCCCGACCGGCATCCCGCTGGTCTACGAGCTGGACGCCGACTTCAAGCCCGTCACCCCGGGCGGCCGCTACCTCGACGCGGACGCCGCCGCGGCGGCCATCGAGGCGGTCAAGAACCAGGGCAAGAAGTAAGCCCGCTTGCGACACGGCCCCGCCGCCCGGCCAGACCGGGGGCGGGGCCTTCGTCTTTCGGTCAGTTCGAGGTCAATCCGCATGCACTGCCCGGGAGTTGGGCAGCTGAGAAAATGGTTCAGACCATTGACGGGTACGGGGCCGGCTCCTACCGTGAGGGCACCGGACCGGCGCAGGCATGCCAGGAAGTCCCCGTCCGGGCCGCCGCACCCCACGCGCGCGTCTGCGCCCCGGCGCACACTCCATCCACCCCCACGGAGGAGCACCATGCGCAAACGCCACATCGTCGGGGCGGTCGTCGCCGCGCTGGCGATCCCGCTGACCCTCGCCTTCCCGGCCTCGTCCCACGGCTGGATCTCGACCCCGCCCAGCCGCGCCGCCCTCTGCGACACCCACGTGAAGGGAGTCCCCTGGGACTGCGGCGACATCCAGTGGGAGCCGCAGAGCGTCGAGGGCCCCAAGGGCTTCCCGTCCCTCGGCCCCTCGGACGGGACCATCTGCGCGGGCGGCAACGCGCGCTTCGCCGAGCTGGACGACCCGCACGCGGGCGCCTGGCCGACCACCAAGGTGACGGCGGGGCAGCAGCTCACCTTCACCTGGACGTTCACCGCCCGGCACGCGACCAGCGACTTCCGGTACTACATGACCAAGCCGGGCTACGACGCCGGCCAGCCGATCACCCGGTCCAACCTGGACCTGACGCCCTTCCTCACCGTCCCGTTCGGCGGGGTGCAGGTGCCGAGCACGCTCAGCCACACCGCGACCATTCCGAGCGGGCGCACCGGCCACCAGGTGGTGGTCGCCGTCTGGAACATCGCCGACACCCCGAACGCCTTCTACTCCTGCACCGACGTGCAGTTCTGACCGCCCCGCCCCGCCCGTCCGGACGGACAGGCGGCGTGCCCCGCCCCGGCACGCGCGGGGCCGACGCGGACGCGAACGAGGTGTACGGCCGCCGGAATGCCGTGCACCTCGTGAGTCCTCGGATCCTCCGGATCCCTCGAAGCCCTTCGGGCCTCCGGCCCCGGGCCGCTCAGTGGCCGCCGCAGCAGCCGCCGTCCGCGCCGCCGCACTGGCAGGGCGCGCCGGACTGGCAGCCGCAGCCGCAGCCGGGGCCGCAGCCGCAGCCGGCGGCGAGGACGGGAAGGAACTTCGGAGCGGGTGGCTCGACGGTGTCGTGGGCGGTTGCCGGTCGGGTCGGGTTGGCCTTCATCGAGCTCCCCTTCTTGTGACGGGCACGCTCCGGTGCCCCACCGTCGAGTGAAACCGCCGAACGGAGGGAGCGTCAACGGGCGCGCAGTGGTGGAGCGCACGGAAGCCCGTGCGCCCGCACCACCCTCGCCACGGGTTTACTCACCCCTCGGGGTGAGCGGGAAGCGGCGCCGCCGGAAACGGCGCCGCCGCGGCAGCGACCGACCGGCCCGTCGGTCAGTCGACCGGCGCGGCCTCGGCGGCCTCGGTGGCGGCCACGAACTCGGCCACGTGCTCGCCCGTCACCAGGTACACCACGCGCTTGGCGACCGACACCGCGTGGTCCGCGAAGCGCTCGTAGTAGCGGCCGACCAGGGTGATGTCGACGGCGGTCTCGATGCCGTGGTGCCAGCGCTCGTCGATCAGGTGCGACAGCAGCTCGCGGTGCAGGGTGTCGATCGCGTCGTCGTCCTGCTCCATCTCCAGCGCCTTGTCGACGTCCTTGGTGGCGATGACCAGGCCCGCCTTGGCCACCAGGCGCTGGGCGAGCTGGCCCATCTCCAGGACGGTGGAGTGCAGGTCACTGGGCACGGCGGTGTCGGGGTAGCGCATCCGCGCGACCTTGGCGACGTGCCGGGCGAGGTCGCCGCAGCGCTCCAGGTCGGAGCTCATCCGCAGCGAGGTGACCACGATGCGCAGATCGGTGGCGACCGGCTGCTGGCGGGCCAGCAGGTCGATGGCCCGGTTCTCCAGCTCGTGGTGCAGCTCGTTGATCTTCTGGTCGGCGGCGATCACGCTCTCCGCCAGCGCCAGGTCCGCGTCGAGGAGGGCGGTGGTGGCGCGGCCCAGTGCAGAGCCGACCAGCCGGGCCATCTCGACCAGGCTGTCGCCGATCGCATCGAGTTCCTCGTGGTACGCGTCGCGCATGTTCTCTCCTCAGTAGCTGTGTCGGTGGCGGTGCCGACCGGTCAGCCCTTCCGACCATCGTTCCGGTGTCCGGGTGACCGCTGCTGGTGGCGCGCATCGTACGCGCACACCCGAGCCGGTGGCCGCTGTTCGGCGCACCGATCTCTCCCACACGGGCTGCCCGGCCAACATTCGGCCGTCAGGGCGACGGTGCACGGCCGCCACGGTGAATCAGTGGCTACCTGAAGGTGAATTCTCGGCAACGCGTGGTCGATGCCTTGATCCACCGCTTGGGGACTGCCCTCACCGTGCGCTTACGCTGGCCACATGGACGTGAACGTGGCCGCCGCCGCTGCCTGTGCCATAGCCGGGCTCGGCGTAGGCCTCACCGCCTCCATCGCCTTCCGTTGGAGCGAGCGCGAGCAGGCCAGGGGCAGGCACGGCGGAACAGGCGGCAGGAACCTGGGCCGGCACCAGTCGCTGGGCACCGGCAACCCCGAGCAGCCGCTGCCGCCGGGGGTCGACACCGTACTCTCCGTGCTCCGCTCCTGCGCGATCGTGCTGGGCGAGGGCGACGAGGTGGTCAAGGCCAGCTCGGCGGCGTACGCGATGGGCCTGGTGCGCGGTGGCGCCGTCGCCGTGGACCCGATGCTGGCGCTGGCCCGCTCCACCCGGAGGGACGGCGAGATCCGCCAGGTCGAGCTGGATGTGCCCCGGCCGGGCGCGGCCCGCGCGGCGGAGCCGCTCGCGGTCTCCGTCCGGGTGGCCCCGCTGGGCTCCCGGCTGGTGCTGGTGCTGGTCGAGGACCAGACCGAGCGCCGCCGGGTGGAGGCCGTCCGCCGGGACTTCGTGGCCAACGTCAGCCACGAGCTGAAGACCCCGGTCGGCGCGCTGTCGCTGCTCTCCGAGGCGGTCGCCGACGCGTCCGACGACCCGGAGGCGGTGCAGCGCTTCGCCGGCCGGATGCAGGTCGAGGCGACCAGGCTGGCCAGCCTGGTCCAGGAGATCATCGACCTCTCCCGGGTCCAGGACGACCGGCTGATGGTCGATCCGGAACCGGTCGCGGTGGACGAGCTGATCGCCGAGGCGATCGACCGCTGCCGCCAGCAGGCCGCCGCGAAGCAGATCCTGATCGCGGCGGGCGGCATCGCCGGCCTCTACCTGCACGGCAACCGCGGCCAGCTGGCCGCGGCGCTCGGCAACCTGGTCGAGAACGCCGTCAACTACAGCCCGCCCCGCACCCGGGTGGCGATCGCCACCCGCCGGATCTCCAGCGCCGCGGCGCTCGGGGAGGCGGACGGCGAGCTCATCGAGATCTCGGTCACCGACCAGGGCATCGGCATCTCCGAGAAGGACCGCGAGCGGGTCTTCGAGCGGTTCTACCGCGTCGACCCCGCCCGCTCCCGGGCGACCGGCGGCACCGGTCTGGGCCTGTCCATCGTCAAGCACGTCGCGGCCTCGCACGGCGGCACCGTCTCGGTGTGGAGCGTCGAGGGCCAGGGTTCGACCTTCACCATCCGCCTGCCCGCCGGGCAGGCACCCGCCGAGGACGGACCCGACGACTTCGACGACGGCTTCGACGACGACTTCGACGACACGCTCGACGACGAACCGGACCACGCGCCGGACCACGGACCGGACGGCGACCCGGCCGGCCCCGCCGCCGCACCCCGAACCCTCACCACGGGCCGCACGGCTCGTCCGTTCCCCGCCGGGGAACGGAAAGCACACCTGTCAGACACAACCCCTCAGCTTGCCCCGGAGGCCTGATCGTGACCCGAGTACTGGTGGTCGAGGACGAGGAGTCGTTCAGCGACGCCCTCTCGTACATGCTCCGCAAGGAGGGCTTCGAGGTGGCCGTCGCCGCCACCGGCCCCGACGCCCTGGAGCAGTTCGAACGCAACGGCGCGGACCTCGTCCTGCTCGACCTGATGCTGCCGGGCCTGCCCGGCACCGAGGTCTGCCGCCAGCTCCGGGTGCGCTCCAACGTCCCGGTGATCATGGTGACCGCGAAGGACAGCGAGATCGACAAGGTCGTCGGCCTGGAGATAGGCGCTGACGACTACGTCACCAAGCCGTACTCCACCCGCGAGCTGGTCGCGCGGATCCGCGCGGTGCTGCGCCGCCGCGGCGAGGACGGCGGCGCGGGCGACGCCGGCGGCGGCCCGGGCGCCCTGGAGGCGGGCCCGGTCCGGATGGACGTGGACCGCCACGTGGTGACGGTGGACGGCGCCAAGGTCGACCTGCCGCTCAAGGAGTTCGACCTGCTGGAGATGCTGCTGCGCAACGCCGGCCGGGTGCTCACCCGGATGCAGCTGATCGACCGGGTCTGGGGCGCGGACTACGTCGGCGACACCAAGACCCTGGACGTCCACGTGAAGCGCCTGCGGGCCAAGATCGAGCCGGACCCGGGCGCGCCGCGCTACCTGGTCACCGTCCGCGGCCTGGGCTACAAGTTCGAGCCGTAAAGAGCCGCGGCGACCGGTGAAGGGCCGCGGCGACCGGTGAGGAGCCGGGAAGCGCGGTGAAGAGCGCCGGCCGAGACCGGTGAAGGGCCGTACGGCGCCGTGGAGCGCCATACGGCACCACCGGGAGCCCGCCTGACACGCCGGACCTCCCGAGCGCGCGGAAGGCCCCCTCCGAACAGCCGGAGGGGGCCTTCCCGTCGTCCCCGGCGGGCCCGGGGAGCGGCGTCAGTGCGCGGCCGGGACGGCCGGGGCGGTGGTGCCGGCCGGGGCGGTGGTGCCGGTGGCCGGGGTACCCGGGGTGGTGGCGCCGGTGGCCGGGGTGGCCGGGGCGGTCGCACCGGGGGTGGTGGTCTTGGCGGGGGTGGCGGTCGCCGACGGGGTCGGCCCGAAGCCCTTGTACAGGCCGTTGCCGTGCTCGCCCGAGTCCGGGCTCACGCCGGCCTGGGTCTCGACCTTCTGGCCGTCCTTGAAGGTGAAGGTGGTGGGGGCGAAGCCGCCGACGTGGACGGTCGTGGAGGCGACGGTCGCGGACGGGTTGCCCTCGACGCCGATCGCCACGGCGCCACCGGCCGGGATGACGATGCCGGACAGCGGGGCGCCGGCCGGGTCGGCGAAGGTCGCGGCGGTGCCGTTGACCGCGATGGACTGGAGCTCGGCCGGGGTGTTCGCGGTGTTCGCGATGTTCACGACCACGTTGGCGGGGCCGGTGTGGTCGCCGACGGTGCCCTCCCCGGTGACGACCACGATGTTGTTCAGTCGGAGGTTCGTTCCAAGGGTCGCCGCCGCGTTGTCCGGCTTGATCTGCAGCGTGTCCGGCGTGTTGCCGGCGGCGCAGGAGGACAGCGAGGCGATGGCGATGGCGGCGATGGCGGCGATGCTGCCGCGTCGAAGGCTGCGGCTCACGGCGGCGGCTTCTCCTAGGTCACGTGTCGGTAGGTCAGGTCTCAGATTATCGACCTCACTTATCCGCTCCTCACGGGGTGGTCCCCATGTCGCACTCCCGGGGGCCGCCGGGGGCCGTCCGGCCGTACGCCCGGGGCCGTCCGGCGGCACCGTCCGGCATGTCCGGGTCACGCGGCGGACAAGGTTCGACCAAGATCGAATAACGATTCGGCCGCGACCTGAAAACGGGTGAAAGCTCAAGATCCAATCATGGTTGCGGGGGTGTTGCGCAAGGGTTTCGTCGAACCCCGGAACCGCCTCCGACCTGCGGGAAGCCCTTCTCGAACACTGGTCGCAGCACGTCATGGGGGTCCTTGTCAAGCCCCGAGACCGGCCCTGACCTGCGAAAACGCCCTTCGGGTGCGCCGAGAAGCGTGTTAAGCTGGAAAGCCACGGAAGGGGTCCTGTCACATGACGTTCAAGGTTGGCGACACGGTGGTCTACCCCCATCACGGGGCCGCGCTGATCGAGGCCATCGAAACTCGCCAGATCAAAGGTGTGGACAAGACCTACCTGGTGCTCAAGGTGCAGCAGGGAGACCTGACGCTCCGCGTGCCCGCCGAGAACGCGGAGTTCGTCGGCGTGCGCGATGTGGTCGGCCAGGAGGGTCTGGACCGGGTCTTCGAGGTGCTGCGCGCACCGTACACGGAAGAGCCGACCAACTGGTCCCGTCGCTACAAGGCGAACCTGGAGAAGCTCGCCTCGGGCGATGTCATCAAGGTTGCCGAGGTCGTCCGCGACCTCTGGCGCCGCGAGCGCGAGCGCGGCCTCTCGGCCGGCGAGAAGCGGATGCTCGCGAAGGCGCGCCAGATCCTCGTCAGCGAGCTCGCGCTGGCGGAGAACACCAACGAGGACAAGGCGGAGACGCTGCTCGACGAGGTCCTCGCCTCGTAGCGCGCGACCGCGTGCGGTCGGGCTTCCGCCCAACGCTCACAGCGCCCGGTGTCGAAGCACCGCTCCTTGGACGAACCGTCCGGGAGTGGTGCGGTGGCACTCCGGGCGCTGAGGCGTGTCCGGACCACGCCCGAGCCCTGGCCGACCGAGCACACCCGGACGTGCACGACCGTTTCCGCATCCGCTTGCGCGGAGTTTGCGGAGCTGTGCGGCGGGGCGGTAGACCATGGCTCTTCGGAAGGGGCCCGGTGCGCCCGCCGGGCACGCCATGGCCATACCCACTTCGCCGAAGGAGTGAAACCTGAACGCGTCAGCAGCAGTCGCAGCAGCAGTGGTTCCCGCCGCCGGACGCGGCGAGCGGCTGGGGCCCGGGGCCCCGAAGGCCCTGCGGGAGCTGGGCGGTGTGCCGCTCCTGGTGCACGCCGTCCGGGCCCTGGCCCGCAGCCGGGCGGTCGGCCTGGTCGTGGTCGCCGCGCCCGCCGACGGGGTGGCCGAGGTGGTCGCCCTGCTGGACAGTCACGGGCTGGACGACAAGGACATCCGTGTGGTGGCCGGCGGGTCGACCCGCCAGGAGTCGGTCCGGCTGGGCCTGGCCGCGATCCCGGAGGACGTCGAGGTCGTGCTGGTGCACGACGCGGCCCGCCCGCTGGTCCCGGTCGAGGTGGTGGACACCGTCGCGGCCGCCGTCCGGGCCGGGGCGCGGGCGGTGGTGCCCGCGGTGCCGCTGGCCGACACGGTGAAGCGGGTCGAGCCGAACCCGGGCGGGGCCGAGCCGGTGCTCGACACGCCCGAGCGCGCCACCCTGCGCGCGGTGCAGACCCCGCAGGGCTTCGACCGCGCCACGCTGGCCGAGGTGCACGCCAAGGCGCTGGCCGAGGAGAACGCGGGCACCGCCGACGCGCCGCCGGTCACCGACGACGCCGGCCTGGTCGAGCGCTACGGCGGCCAGGTCGTCGTGGTGCCCGGCCACGAGGAGGCGTTCAAGGTCACCCGCCCGCTGGACCTCGTGCTCGCCGAGGCCGTACTCGCCCGCAGGAGGGCCGCCGATGCCTACTGATCCGCAGATCCCGCCGATCCCCCGCGTGGGCATCGGCACCGACGTGCACGCCTTCGAGGCCGGCCGCCCGCTCCGGGTGGCCGGCCTGGAGTGGCCGGACGCCGAGTTCGGGCTCTCCGGGCACTCGGACGCCGACGTCGCCGCGCACGCCGCCTGCGACGCGCTGTTCTCGGCCGCCGGGATCGGCGACCTGGGCGCCCACTTCGGCACCGACCGCCCGGAGTGGGCCGGCGCGTCCGGGGTGAAGCTGCTCGGCGAGGCGGCCCGGCTGGTCCGCGAGGCCGGCTTCGAGATCGGCAACGTCGCCGTCCAGGTGATCGGGGTCCGGCCGAAGATCGGCAAGCGCCGGGCCGAGGCGCAGGCCGCGCTGTCCGAGGCGGCCGGCGCGCCGGTGTCCGTCTCCGGCACCACCACCGACGGGCTGGGCCTGACCGGCCGCGCCGAGGGCCTGGCCGCGATCGCCACCGCGCTGGTGTACGAGCGGCGTTGAGCCCTCGCGGGTGAGCGGGCGGGGCGACCCGCTGCTGACGGGTGTTCACCGGGGGTCCCACGGGCCCGAGTCGCTAGGGTGCGGTTCGGGCCCGTACGGGTTTCCGCTCGGGCCGTACCCCGACGAGAAGAGGTAATCCGTGACTGCCCAGCTCTCCGACCGGGCCAAGGCCCTGCTCGACGCCAGGAGCTTCGCCGTGGTCTCCACCATCCAGCCCGACGGCGGCCCCCAGTCCACCGTGGTCTGGGTCAAGCGCGATGGCGACGACATCCTGTTCTCCACCGTCCAGGGCCGCCGCAAGCACCTCAACCTGGAGCGGGACCCGCGGATCGCGATCCTGATCAACCCGGCGGACAGCCCGTACGAGTACCTGGAGGCGCGCGGCAGGGTCACCATGACCACCGAGGGCGGCCGGGAGCTGATCGACGAGCTGGCCGGCAAGTACATGGGCCAGGACAAGTACACGATGGACGGCCCGGACGACGTCCGCGTGGTCGTCCGGCTCACCCCGCACAAGGTGCTCGGCAGCATCTGACCCGGGCCCGCGGCCCGTCCTTCCCCGGGATCACGCCCCCGTTGTCCCGGGGAATGTGGCGGGGCACCCCCCACTGCCCACTACGCTTGACGCTGTGAGCATTCGTCTGTACGACACCAGCACCCGACAGGTACGCGACTTCGTCCCGCTTGTACCGGGTTGTGTCTCGATCTACCTGTGCGGCGCTACCGTCCAGTCGGCGCCACACATCGGGCACATCCGGTCCGGGCTCAACTTCGACATCATGCAGCGGTGGTTCGCCTACCGCGGCTACCAGGTGACCTTCGCCCGGAACGTCACCGACATCGACGACAAGATCATCGCCAAGGAGCGCGAGCTCGGCACGCCGTGGTGGCAGATCGGCTACGAGAACGAACGCGCCTTCAACGACGGCTACGACGCGCTGGGCTGCCTGCCGCCGACCGTCGAGCCGCGGGCCACCGGGCACATCCCCGAGATGATCGAGATGATGCGGGGCCTGATCGAGAAGGGCCACGCCTACGCGGCCGACGGCAACGTCTACTTCGACGTGCGCTCGTACCCCGAGTACCTGGCGCTCTCCAACCAGAAGCTGGACGACCTGCGCCAGCCCGAGGGCGAGGGCGAGACCGGCAAGCGGGACCCGCGCGACTTCGCGATGTGGAAGGCCGCCAAGCCGGGCGAGCCGAGCTGGGAGACCCCGTGGGGCCGCGGCCGTCCGGGCTGGCACCTGGAGTGCTCGGCGATGGCCCACAAGTACCTGGGCGAGGCCTTCGACGTCCACGGCGGCGGGCTGGACCTGATCTTCCCTCACCACGAGAACGAGATCGCCCAGTCCAAGGCCTACGGCGACGACTTCGCCAACTTCTGGGTGCACAACGCCTGGGTCACCATGGCCGGCGAGAAGATGAGCAAGTCGCTGGGCAACTCGGTGCTGGTCTCCGAGATGGTCCGGGCGTGGCGGCCGATCGTGCTCCGCTACTACCTGGCGGCCCCGCACTACCGCTCGATGATCGAGTACAGCGAGGAGTCGCTGCGCGAGGCCGAGGCGGGCTTCGGCCGGATCGAGGGCTTCATCCAGCGCGCCGTCGAGCGGTGCGGCACGGTCGACGCGGCGCCCGAGGTGCCGCCGGCCTTCGCCGAGGCGATGGACGACGACCTCGGAGTGCCGCAGGCGCTGGCCGTCGTGCACACCGCCGTCCGCCAGGGCAACAGCGCCCTGAACGCGGACGACAAGGAGAGCGTGGTGGCGCGACTGGCCGAGGTCCGTGCGATGCTCGGTGTACTGGGCCTCGACCCGCTCGACCCGCACTGGGCCGGGACGGAGCGCGGCGAGGACCTCCACGGTGTGGTCGACTCGCTGGTCCGCCTGGTCCTGGACCAGCGGCAGGCGGCGCGCGAGCGCAAGGACTTCGCCACCGCGGATGCCATCCGCGACCAGCTCGGCCTGGCCGGGCTGGCGATCGAGGACACCCCGTCCGGCCCGCGCTGGACGATCAACAGCCAGTAACCCCATCCGACGATCGGGGTGATGGGTGGGCCGTACCGGACCGGTGCGGCCCTCCCGCATGACGTAGCGCGTGCCGTCGGCCGCCACCGGACAGACCGGGGCGGCCGGGGCATGCCGGACAGACAGGAAGTACAGCCATGGCCGGCAACAGCCAGCGCAGGAACCGCCGCAACCCCGGATCGAAGAAGGGCGCGTCTGTCGGTACCGGCGGGCACAGCCGGAAGGCCCTCCAGGGCAAGGGCCCGACCCCGCCCGGGGAGGAGCGCAAGGGCCACCCCAAGCAGCGGGCCGCCAACGCCGCGATCAAGCGCGAGCGGGACGCCAAGGCCCGGGCCGGCATGCGCCGGTCCGGTGCCGGCGGTCGCGGTGGCCGCGGCGGCGCGGGCAGCGCCGAGCTGGTCTTCGGCCGCAACTCGGTGGTCGAGGCCCTCCAGGGCGACGTGCCGGCCAACGCGCTGTACGTCCAGCAGTTCATCGACACCGACGACCGGGTCCGCGACGCCTTCCAGGCCGCCAACGACCGCGGCATCCCGCTGATGGAGGCCCCGCGCGCCCAGCTGGACCAGATGACCGGCGGGATGAACCACCAGGGCCTGGTCCTCCAGGTGCCGCCGTACGAGTACGCGCACCCCGAGGACCTGCTGGCGGACGCCGCCGACGCGGGCCAGGACGCGCTGATCATGGCGCTGGACGGCGTGACCGACTCGCGCAACCTGGGCGCCGTGGTCCGCTCGGCCGCCGCCTTCGGCGCGCACGGCGTGGTCATCCCCGAGCGCCGCGCGGCCGGCATGACCGCCGGTGCCTGGAAGACCTCCTCCGGTGCCGCCGCCCGGCTGCCCGTCGCCCGGGCCACCAACATGACCCGCGCCCTGGAGGCCTACCAGAAGGCCGGTCTGATGGTGGTGGGCCTGGCCGCCGACGGCGAGGCCGAGATCGGCGACCTGGAGCTGCTGACCGGTCCGGTCGTGATCGTCGCGGGCAGCGAGGGCAAGGGCCTGTCCCGACTGGTCTCGGAGACCTGTGACATGCGCGTCCGGATCCCGATGTCCGGTCTGACCGAGTCGCTGAACGCCGGTGTCGCGGCGGGCATCGTGCTGTACGAGGCCTCGCGGCTGCGCGCCAAGCGCTGAGGTAGTCCGGGCTCTCCGGGCTCTCCGGGCGTCCGGGGTTCCGGGTTCTCCGGAGTGCGGCTGAGCCGAGTACGGCCGGTGCGCGGGGCGCAGGAGATCTTCCGAATTCCCCGCAATCCGAGAGAAGGCGATCGGGCCCCGACCGGGCCCGATCGCTTTTTTCATGATCACTTCAAGTGTCCGCCGGACATCCACCCGCGAGAGTGTCCTAAGCGGCCGTCACCCGGTTAGACGGGCGTGGACACCAGAACACCTCGGCGCCCCCTGTTCGGCGACGGCAGCACCGGGATAGACGCGGGCCCCGGCCTCAACACCGTCAAGGTGGAGTCGGACCCGGCGCGGCTCAGCAGCACCCAGGCGAGCTTCCGGCTCCGGCTCCAGGACCCGGTGGCGCCGCTGATCGAGGCCCCGGCCGGACTGCTGTCCACCGGCGCCGCGTTCGGCGACCCGTACGCCAACCAGGGCCTGATCCGCCGTCCGCTGGTCACCCCGCAGGTCGTCGTGCCCGCCGGGGCCGTCCCGGCGCTGGCCGGAGCGGGGGCCGGCGGCGTGCCGCGCCGCAAGGGCCGGGTCACCGCCGTCACCTGGACCGGGCAGGCACCCCCCGGGGACTACGCGGCCACCCAGCTGCTGGAAGCGGTGCGCCAGGGCGGTACCCCGGTGGGCGGCGTCCGGCTGATCGAGGCCGACACCCAGGTGATCCCCTCCCTCGCGGGCGTCCGGGCCCTCCCGCGCCAGTCCCGCGAGGGCACCGGCACCGCCACCGACGCGGGCGTCGGCCCGATCGGCGAGCCGCACGGCTGGACCCCGAGCGGGGAGCTGCCCGAGGTCTCCGCCGTCGACGCCGAGGGCAGGCAGCCCTGGTACCCGGGCCGCCGGGTCGACCTCGGCCTGGTGCTGCTGCCGCTGCGCGCCGTCCTCGGCTCGCTCGCCGTCTACGCCGGGTTCAGCAAGCTGTGCGACCCGGTGTACTTCGACGGCGGCGAGCGCGGCTCGATGATGCGCTGGCTCTCCTCGCTGCACCCGTGGAGGGTCGCCGAACCGCTGTTGGCCTTCGCCATGGCGCACCCGGTGGGCGCCGGCCTGGTGGTGTCGTTCACCCAGATCGTGGTCGGCGTGCTGACCGTCCTCGGCCTCTGGCAGCGGCTCGCCGCCGGCGCGGCGATGGCGCTCTCCACCGCGCTGCTGTTCACCGTCAGCTGGCGGGCCGTCCCGGCCTACGACACCCCGGACCTGATCTTCCTCGCGGCGTGGAGCCCGCTGCTGATCGCCGGGGCGCCGTTCGCCTCGCTGGACGGGCGGCTCAACCTGGAGGCCTGGCGCCGGTTCGGCGCCGACGCGTCCGGGGCGCTGCGCCGCCGGGTGCTGCGCCGGGGCGCGGTCGTCACCACGGTGGTGGTCGGCCTGACCCTGCTGCTCGGCTCGATGCTCGGTGCCGCCGTCCGCACCAGTGCCCGGGCGCACCAGGCGCCGGACCGTCCGGCCACCGACTACGGCACCCCGGTCTGGCCGTCCGGCGGCCCGTCCGGCGCCCCCGGCGGCAAGGGCACGTCCACCTCGCCCCAACCCGCCGCCCCGCGCCCGGCCACCCCCACACCGAGCGCGACCACCCCGTCCGCCACGCCGTCCACCAAGCCGGCCACCCCGACGCCGAGCGGCAAGCACTCCGGCAAGGCGGAGGCCGGGTCCGGCGCCTCGCCGGCCGCCTCCGCGCCGGCCGGCGGGGCGGGCACCGCGCCCGCGTCGCGCGGCACCCCGGGTTCCGGCGGCCCGGGCGGGGCGGCCAAGTCCAGCCCGAGCTCCTCCGGGCTGCTCGGCGGGGTGCTGGGCAGCGCGCCGCTGGCCGACCTGTCCGGTGGCCGGTCCTCCTACCCGGGGGCGCCGACCGCGACCTGAGGCCCCGGTGACGCCGGTCGGCCGGGTGCTCCACGGGGGAGCGCCCGGCCGGTCGGCGCGTGTGCGGTTGTCCGGCTGTCAGGTGTCCGGTTCCGTGGTCGTCCGGTTCTGTCGTCCGGTTCTGTCGTCCGGTGGGTCGGCCTTCGGTCGTCCGGGGAGCTTCCCGAGGGCCGGCGGGGGCAGCGGGGACTAGCGGGTCCGGCCGGCGCCGGAGGCGAGCTCCTTGGCCGCCTCGGTGAGGTCCTTGGCGGTGTCGATGGCCCGCCAGTACACGCCCTGCGGCAGCTGGTAGCCCGCCAGCCGCTTGGAGCGGGCGAGCTGGGGGAAGGTGGTGCGCTCGTGGTCGCCCACGTCCGGCAGCAGCTCGGCGAACTCCGGGCTGAACACGTACAGGCCGGCGTTGATCAGGAACGGCGAGGGCGGGGCCTCGATGAAGTCCAGCACGTTGCCGAACTGGTCGGTCTCCACCGCGCCCCAGGGGATCCGCGGCCGGGCCAGCGCGAGCGTCGCGACGGCGTCCCGCTCGTGGTGGAAGGCGGCCATCTCGCGCAGGCTGAAGCGGGTCCAGATGTCGCCGTTGGTGGCGTACCAGGGCTCCTCCGGGCGGGGCAGGGCCTTGGCCGCGTACTTGAGACCGCCGCCGCGCCCGAGCGGCTCCGCCTCGACCACCGTGCGGACCCGCAGCGGGAGCTGGGCCTTGTCCAGCCACTCCTCCAGCACGTCGGCGAGGTGCCCGCAGGAGACCACGACGTCGGTGACGCCCTCCTCGGCGAGCCAGGCCAGCTGGTGGCCGAGGATCGGCACGCCCGTCCCGGGGATCTCGACCAGCGGCTTCGGGCGGTCGTCCGTGTAGGGGCGCAGCCGGGAGCCCTGGCCGCCGGCCAGGATGACGGCCTGGGTCACGGGTGTCGTGGTGGGCCGGGGCGACTGCGGGTGCGGGGCGGACGGGAGTTCGATGATGGGGCCGGAGTCAGCGGTCATGCCTGAACAATAGGGCGGAACGGTGGGGCGGTGGACGGGAGCCGTCCACCACCCCACCGTTCCGCCCCGGGCCTCGTTCGCTTCGTCGGCCCCGGGCACTCCGGCTTCCGTCAGCCGACGACGCCGGCCGCGAACGCCCCGTCGCAGACCGGACGGGCGAAGGAGCGGGCCCGCTGGACGTCGCCCTGGTACTTGCGCACCGCCGCCTTGCCCAGCTCGGTGGCCAGCGAGCTGCAGTACGGCGTCAGCGAGGGCTGCTCGCGCATCGAGCGCTCCAACAGGTCCAGCGCCGCGGAGGGGTTCTTCGCCCGCAGCTCGTCCAGCAGCACCACTCGCAGCGATTCCTGCGGGGCGAGCCCGTCCGGGGCCTTGGCCGAGGCGGCGGTCGCGTTGCTGGAGCGTCCGATCCCCGCGCCGTCGCCGCTGGAGGCCGCCACGACCTGCTGATCGAGCCCGGTCGGCGGGGCCCAGGGGACCCGGGTCACGGCGAGGGTGCCGGTGGTCACCAGGACGACCGGCAGGGTCAGGGCGACGGTCTGGCCGATACGGCGCACGAGCTGCTTCACCCTCAGGAGAGTAGCGGTGGGTGCGGGCAGGATCGCCCTCCGTTACCCCATCGAGTGACACGGTGTCCGGTTTTGTCCCCGCACCGTGTTGACACGGGGCACGACGGAGCCCGCCGGACCATGGGGTCCGACGGGCTCGGTGGCGTTTCGCCGGTGCCGCGTCAGTTGCCCAGGCGCAGGCCGGTGCTGGTGGAGAACACGTGGGTCTCGGTGGCGGTCGGCACGACGTGGATGGTCTCGCCGCGGGCCGGGATCTCGCGGCCGGGCACCCGGACGACCAGCTCGTGGTCCTGGCCGGCGATCTGGGTGGTGCCGTAGACGAAGCCGTCCGAGCCGAGCTCCTCGACCACGTTGACCGTCACCGCGACACCCTCGATGCCGCCCGCCGGGACGACCTGGAAGTGCTCGGGGCGGACGCCGACGGTCACCGTCTTGTCGGAGCCGGCGCCGGCCAGGTCCTCGCGGGAGACGCGCACGACCGAGCCGCCGAACTTCACGCCGCCGTCCACCAGCGGCACCTCCAGCAGGTTCATGGCGGGCGAGCCGATGAAGCCGGCGACGAAGACGTTGGCGGGCTTGTCGTACATGTTGCGCGGGGTGTCGACCTGCTGGAGCAGACCGTCCTTGAGCACCGCGACTCGGTCGCCCATGGTGAGCGCCTCGGTCTGGTCGTGGGTGACGTAGACCGTGGTGATGCCCAGGCGGCGCTGGAGACCGGCGATCTGGGTACGGGTCGAGACGCGGAGCTTGGCGTCCAGGTTCGACAGCGGCTCGTCCATCAGGAAGACCTGCGGCTCGCGGACGATCGCGCGGCCCATCGCGACACGCTGGCGCTGACCGCCGGAGAGCGCCTTCGGCTTGCGGTCCAGGAAGTCGGTCAGGTCGAGGATCTTCGCGGCCTCCTCGACCTTCTTACGGATGTCCGCCTTGTTCACGCCGGCGATCTTGAGCGCGAAGCCCATGTTGTCCGCGACGGACATGTGCGGGTACAGCGCGTAGTTCTGGAACACCATGGCGATGTCCCGGTCCTTCGGCGGCAGGTGGGTGACGTCGCGGTCGCCGATCCGGATCGCGCCGCTGTTGACGTCCTCCAGGCCGGCCAGCATGCGCAGGCTGGTCGACTTGCCGCAGCCCGAGGGGCCGACCAGCACGAGGAACTCGCCGTCCGCGATGTCCAGGTCCAGCGCGTCCACCGAGGGCTTGGTGGCCCCGGGGTAGACGCGGGTCGCCTTGTCGTACGTGACAGAAGCCATGGTCGTTGCTCTCCTTCACCGGCAGGAACGTGCCGGACGATCCGAGTAAAGGGGGTTGTCGGTGTTCCGCCGGCCCACCAGTGGTCTGAACCACTGGGCGAACCGACTCCCGGCGACGCTACCTGCGCGTCCGCCGCTTGTCAGCCCCCGCCCGCCCCGATTTCGGCATCGGTTCCATCACGCCCACCCATCCCACCAACCCCTGGATATCCCCCCATCCCGTCACCCGAGCCCGGTAGACTGCCCCCCGGTGCCGCCGTGATCCGTCGCGGACGGCCACCGTGCCTCCTTAGCTCAGCTGGCCAGAGCACCGCTCTTGTAAAGCGGGGGTCGTCGGTTCGAACCCGACAGGGGGCTCCGTGGTGCGGGAGGGGCCGGTTCGACAGTGGTCGAGCCGGCCCCTCGGCGTTGGCGGGGCCAGTCCGGGGTCAGTCCGGGGGCAGGGTGAGGGTGGCCAGGGCGCCGCCGTCGGGGTGGTTGGCGAAGGTCAGGGCGGCGCCGATGACGCGGGCGTGGCCGGTGGCGATGGTGAGGCCGAGGCCGTGGCCGCGGCCGCGTTCGGGGGCGTTGGTGCGGAAGCGCTGCGGGCCGTGTCGCAGGATGTCCTCGGGGTAGCCGGGGCCGTGGTCGCGGACGGTGATCCGCAGGCCGTCGACGTGCAGCTGGACCGGGCCGGCGCCGTGGCGGTGGGCGTTGAGGACCAGGTTGCCGAGGATGCGGTCGAGCCGGCGCAGGTCGGTGCGGACCTGCCGGTCGGCGGCGATGTCGACGGTGACGTCCAGTCCGGTGAGGGTGACGGTGCGGCGCACCGCGCGTTCCAGCGGGACGGCGGAGAGGTCGGGGGACTCGGCGTCCGCGTCCAGCCGGGAGACCTCCAGCAGGTCCTCGACCAGGCCGCGCAGCGCCTGGACCCGGTTCTGCACCAGCTGGGTGGGGCGCCCGGGCGGCAGCAGTTCGGCGGCGGTGACCAGCCCGGTGAGCGGGGTGCGCAGCTCGTGGGCGACGTCCGCGGTGAAGCGCTGCTCGTCCTCCAGGCGGCGGTGCAGGGTGCGGGACATCAGGTCGACGGCGGCGGCGAGGTCGGCCACCTCGTCCTTGCCGTCGACGAGTTCGCCGATCCGGGTGTCCGTCCCGCCGGCCGCGATGCCCCGTGCGGCGGTGGCCGCGGTGCGCAGCCGGCGGCTGATCCGGTCGGCGACCAGCACGCCGGCCAGCACGGTGGTGAAGACCGCGGCGACGACGGTGAGCAGGATGATCCGGTCCAGGTCGGCGATGGCCTGCCGGTCCTGGGTGAAGTCCACCCGGGCGGACAGCACCCCCTCCTGCACCGGGCGGGCCGCCCACATCGACTCGCCCGTCCCGTCGGCGGCGAGCAGCGAGCCGTGCCGGCCGCCGGCGACGAGGGCGCGCAGCGGGTCGGGCAGGGCCGGGTCGTTCAGGGCGGCGCCCCGGCCGAGCGCCTTGCCGCCGGCGCGTTCGTAGTCGGCCCGGCCGGAGTCGAGGACGGCGAGCGCGGCGGACCGGGCCTGGTCGACGTGCTGACGGATCATCGCCTGGTGGACCAGCAGGCCGACGGCCACCGCGACCAGGACGGCGATGGCGGCGACGGCGGTGGCGATCTGGCGGCGCAGGGTCATGCCGGGCGCCGCAGCTTGTAGCCGAACCCGCGGACGGTCTCGATCCGGCCGGAGCCGATCTTGGCGCGCAGCCGCTGCACGTGGACGTCCACGACCCGGGTGTCGGCGCCCCACTCGTAGTCCCAGACGCGCTCCAGCAGGGTGGAGCGCTCCAGCACGATGCCGGGCGCGGCGGTGAACTCCAGCAGCAGCCGCAGCTCGGTGGGGGTGAGCGGGACGAGGCGGCCGTCCACCCGGACCTCCATGCTGTCGGTGTCGACCTGGAGGCCGTCGAAGCTTCGTACGGGGGCGGGGGCGGGGGCGGGGGCGGGGGCAGCGGCGGTGGCGGTGGGGGCCGTGGGGTCGGCGCCGGCGGTGGGGAACACCTCCGGCGGCGGCGGGGCGTCGGCCGCCGGGACGACCCGGACGCGGCGCAGCACCGTACGGATCCGGGCGACCAGGACGGCGCTCTCGAAGGGCTTGACCACGTAGTCGTCCGCCCCGGCCTCCAGCCCGGAGACCACGTCGACCGGGTCGGTCCGGGCCGACATCATCAGGATCGGCAGCTGGCTCTCCTCCCGGATCCGGCGGCAGAGCCCGACCCCGTCGAGCAGCGGCAGCATGACGTCCAGCAGGAGCAGGTCCGGCCGGACGGCGTGGAAGGCCTCCAGCCCCTCCAGGCCGTCGGCCGCCGTGGTGACCGGGAAGCCGTAGCGTTCCAGGGCCATCCGGGTGGCCTCGCGGATCACCTCGTCGTCCTCGACCAGGAGGATGCGCGGCTGGGCGGCGGGGGTGGCGGCCGCAGGTGTGGCGGTCGCGGGGGTGGTGGCGGGGTTCATCGCTTCGGCTCCGGGATCACGACGGGGGCGGAGGGCTCGGAGGAGGGCCGTACGGCGCGCGGGGAAGCGATGGGGGGCCTGGGGGCCGACTGCTTCGGCGGGAGCGCGGTGGGCCGCGCCGGTACCGCGCCGGGCTCGGCCGCGGCGGGGTCCGGCGGGCCGGGCTCCTGGCCGGTGGGCGGGAGCACGCCGACGCCCACGTCCCGGCGTTCCTTCAGGGCGAGCTTGGTCCCGTCCCACTCGTAGTGGCTACTGGCCTGGAGGTAGGCGCTGATCGGCTCGTACAGCCACAGGTCGGGACCGATGGTCTCGGCGCTGAACGCCGGCTGGACCGGTACCCGCAGGACGGGCAGCAGGCGGTCCTCGGCGAGTGCGTAGACGTGCAGCACGACCAGTCCCGGGACGGAGACGACGGTGATCAGTTCGGGCCGCCCGTCCCCGGTGAGGTCGCGGAACTCGGGGGCGCGGACCTCGCAGCCGGCGCAGGAACCGAGCGCCTGCCGCTCCTCCGGGCCCACCTTCGGGTCCCTGGCGAGGACGGCGCGGACGTCGACCGCGGTGATGTCGTGCCCGGGGACGGTCAGGTCCGGTACGGGCTGCGGCTCCTGGGAGACACCGGCCGCCGTCGCCGTCGCCGTCGGCGAGGGGGAGACGGACAGCTGCGGCCAGAGCGGCTGGGCCTCCGGCGGCGGGGTGACGGTCCTGGCCGGGCCCTGGTCGAGCAGGCCTCCGGGGGTGGCCCGGCCGAAGGCGAGGGTGGCGAGGGCGATGAGGACGACCAGGCCTGCCAGGGCGGCCATCGGGACGGCGCCGGGCCGTCGGCGGGGGGCTGGTATGGCTGCCACGGTCGGTGCTCGTCCTCCTGGTCTGCGGCGATGCCTCGGGTCGGGCTCCCCGTCAGCGCCCCTGGGGTTAGGTCGCGCGGACGGTGGCCGGCGGTTCCGCCGGCCACCGGTACCGGCGGTCACCGGTTCCGCCGGCCACCGGTCGCCGGCGGCCGTCAGGCCAGGTCCGCCAGCACGATGATGTTGTCCGTCCAGTGGCCGTCCGAGCCGATCCGCCCGCCGCAGGTGATCAGCCGCAGCGCGGGCGCGGGCGTGTCGCCGTAGACCTGCTCGGTCGGGAAGCGGTCCTTGGCGGCCTGGAGCAGCGTGCGGACCTTGAAGTCCACGGTGCCGCCGTCCGCGCGCCGGATCCGGATCAGCTCGCCGGGCCGCAGCTTCGGCAGCTGCTGGAAGACCGCAGGGCCGTGCGCGGTGTCGTAGTGCCCGATGAGCACGGCGGGGCCGGTCTCGCCGGGGGAGGGGCCGTTGCGGTACCAGCCGACGTCCTGGCCGCGGTCGGCCGGCGGCACCTCGACCGTCCCGTCGGGGTTCAGTCCGAGGCCGGTCACCGGCGCGTCCACCCCGACGGAGGGGACCAGCAGCCGGGTCGGCGGCGAGGGCGGGTACGGCTTCGGGGTGGTGGGCGCGGTGCCGGTCGCGGCCGGGGTGCCCGGGGTGTCCGGGGCGGTCGCCGGGGTGTCGGTGCCGGCGCCGTGCCCGGAGGCTTCGATCCGCACCACCGGGGTCTCCCGGCCGGACAGCGCGAGCGAGGTGCCGAGCACCAGGCAGAGCAGTCCGGCCGTGCCGAAGGCGGTGCGGCGCAGCGGTCCCGGGCCGGGCCGGGCGGCGCGTCGCCGTCCCCGCCCGGGTGCGCGCCCGCGTCGGTGGCTGCTGGTCCCCGCCACCGGGGCCGCCCCGGCGGACTCGGGACCGGTGTCAGCCGCGCGCACCGGAGCGGCGGCGCAGGACGGCGAAGCCCAGCGCCGCGGCGCCGACGGCCGCGACGGTGCCGCCACCGGCGAGCATCAGACCGGAACTGTCGGAGGCGCCGGAGCCGTCACCGGCCTGCGCGGCGCCCTTGGGCACCTCGCGGACCTGCGGCTGGGCGCCACCGGGGGCGACCGGCGCCGGAGTGGCGGCGCCCCGCGGGACGACGGCGGGAGCGGCGGCCGGGGCGGCCGGGGCGGCGGGGGCCGGGGTGGCCGCCCGGGGGGCCTCGACGGCCGGCTTCGGCGCCGCGTCGCTGCCCGGGGCGGCGACGCTCGCGGTCGGCTTCGCCGCGCCGTCGGCCCAGGCCTGCCCGCCGGTGACGGTGGCCAGCAGCGCGACGCCGGTCAGGGCGCAGGCCGTCAGGACGCGGCGGGCGGGCGAGCGGTGGGTACGGCTCCTGCTCATGGGGTGTCTCTCCATCTGCATCGGTCGGTACGTGGTGGACGCCGGCCCGCGGTGCGGTTCGTGGGGCCGGGCGTACGGGGGGTCAAGGGACGTCCGTCGTCGGCGCCGGACGCGTACGTCCTCGTCGTGGACGCCGTCCGGCCCGTTCGGCCGGGGCGTCGTCGATGACGGTAGGAGGGGCGTGTCGCGGTGCTCGGCCGGTCGTGTCACGGCCACTCATCGGCTGCGTAACGACGCCGGGTGTGACGAGTCGGGACCCGACGCCGCTGGGCGAAACGCCGCCGGGCTGGTGACCTCGGCCTGGGGCCTGGTGATGGGCGGGCTGCTGCTGCTCGGCCGCACCCCCGCCCGTCCGCTCGCGGTGGCGTCCGTGGCGTCCGTGGCGGCGCTGGCCTGGGCGCTGCCGTCGGCCGTGCTCGCGGCCGGGGTGCCGCTGCCCTGGGTGGCCGTCGGTGCGCTGGTGGCCGGGGCCGGCCCGGCGGTCTGCGGGGCGCTCTACAACACCACCACGCAGAGATGGGTGCCGACGGAACTGCTCGGCCGGCTGACGGCCTTCGGCGTGCTGGACGCCTTCTGCCTGGGCCCGCTCGGGCTTGCGGCGGCCGGTCCGCCGGCCGACCGGTTCGGGTCGGGCACCGTGCTGCTGCTCGGGTCTGTCTGGCAACTTGCGGCCGGGGCCGTAGTGTTGGCGGCACCGGCGGTACGGAACCGCCGCTGGGAGGAGGGCCCGGGCAGCTGACCGACCCCTGGACGGCTTCGGGGCGCACCCCCGGCCCACCGCGCACCGCGCCCGGCCGGCCCCGGAGCGCGACCGGCTGCCCCTCCCGCGCGTGTGCGCCTCCGCGGCGGGCGGGGCGGCCGACCCGGTCGTACGGTGGGAGGACGGGGGTGACGGAGGAGGTCGATCATGCCCGGTTCGCTCACCATCAGCCATCACGAGTCCGCCGCGACCGTGGACCACATGGACGCCGAGCGGCTCGCCACCGTCCTGGCGGATCTGGCGTACCTGCTGGAGATCCCGGGGCCGGACCGGATCAGTGACGCGCAGCTCGCCGTGCTGTGCGAGGGGCGCGGCCCGGACCGCGCCGAGCTGGTGCACTGGTGCGCGTCGCTCGCCCGCGGGCTGAAGGGGCAGCTCTGACCGGAGCCGCCCGTGCTCGCGGTGCCGGCCGCCCGCCGTTCCCTGCCGGCCACCCGCCGCTCCCTGCCGGCCACTCGCCGTCGACCGCGGCCTACCGGGCGTCGCCCGGCGGCCGCCCGCCGTACGATGGCGCGCGGGGCGGGGACGTCTCCCGGGTGCCGGGGTGGCCGGTGGCCGGTCCGGTGGAGGGTGGGGGCCCGATCGTGTCGCAGTCCTGGTCGATGTCCTGGCTCACCGTGCCCACGCCGCTGCCCAGCGGCCCGATGCACATCGCGGTGACCCCGCTCGGCGTGGCGGCGGCCGGCTACCACGGGCGCGACGGCGAGCGGCCGCCGTGCACGGACGAGGCGAGGGCCACCGCCGTCACCGAGCGGATCGGCGCCTATCTGGCGGGCCGCACCCACGAGTTGGGCCTGCCGATCGACTGGAGCCTCAGCTCGGGACCGCACCGCGCCGTGCTGCGGACGCTCTGGCGTGAGGTGCCATACGGCCGGACCATCACCTACGGCGAACTGGCCGCCCGCAGCGGGGTGTTCGAGGACGTCACGGAACCGGGCCTGGCCGCTCGCACGGTCGGGCAGATGATGGCCGCCAACCCCGTTCCGCTGCTGGTGCCGTGCCACCGGGTGGTGGCGGCGGACGGGATCGGCGGCTTCGGCGGCGGCAAGGTCGGCATCGAGGTGAAGCGCTGGCTGCTCACCCTGGAGGGCGTGCTGGAGCCGACCCTCGACTGGAACGGCCCGCTGTAGCAGCGGAGTCGGCGCCCGTCGCCCGTCGCCCGTCGCCCGTCGCCCGTCGCCCGTCACGCCCGGGCCCGGACCAGTGACACCCGTCCTGGCGCCCGGCGCGGCCGCACCGGCTGGATGCCGGGCACCAGCGTGTACTCGATGCCCCGCACGTCCGGCCCCGCGCCCGCGCCGTCCGCCCCCTCCGGCCGCTCTCCGAGCGCCAGCCGCACCGCGTCCCACGGCAGGTTGAGGCCGCACAGCCGCAGCTGGTGGAGCCCGGCGGCGGGGCGGGTGTTGACGTCGATGACCACCGGCCGGTCCTCGAACCGGCGGAACTGCACATTGGACAGGTACGCCATCCCCGTTGCCCGGACCAGCCGCCGGACCGGCTCCAGGTAGCGGTCCTCGGTGGTGAAGCCCCGGCGGCGGCCCTGCTTGGTGCGCCCGACCACGGTGAGCGGATCGCCGCTGCGGTCGGCCAGGCAGTCCACCGAGACCTCCGGCCCGTCCAGGTACGGCATCACCAGCAGGTCCACCGGCTCGCCGTCCGGGCCGTCCGAGGCCAGTGCGGCGGCCACCTGCTCGACCTGCACCCGGTGGTCCCAGCCTGCCAACCGCCTTGCGCCGTAAGGCTCCCGGGTGAGCACCCGGAAGCCCGCGCCGCCGGCGCCGGAGGTGGGCTTGAGGCAGGCGGTGTGCCCGTCGCCCTCGATCCGCTCGACGGCGTCCCACAGTTCGCCGGGGGTGCGCACCCGCCACCAGGGCGGGGTGGGCAGTCCGGCCCCGGCGATCGCCGCGTAGCCGTCGGCCTTGCTGGTGAAGGCCGCTATCGCGGTGGCGGGCGGGCAGAGCAGCGCGGTGCCGATCGCCTCGAACTCCGGCCGGGCGAGGGCGATGGCGAGCTGGTGCAGCTGCGGGACGAAGACGTCGACGGTGTGCCGGGCGCAGTAGTCCAGCGCGTAGCGGACGTAGTCGGCCGCGGGCAGGTCGACCGGCTCCGGGGTGCCGTGGTCGGCGGCGGCGAGTACGGGGGAGTCCGGGTCGCCGTGGGTCGCGTGGACCACCACCGGGCGCGGCGCGGCGCGCAGCTGTTCGATGAAGAAGACGTTCTCGGCGTAGGCGCGGTTCAGCCAGACGCGTACGGGTGCGCTCATGTGGCCTTCCCAGGATGAGAGTTGACGAAGGGTCAGGAAACCCTAGCGACCTGTTCGAACGGGTCGGACGGCGGGGGCGCGACGCGCGGATCGCACCGAAGGGCGGCGCGGGCCGGGCGGCCATGGGGGAGGATGGGGTCCGGCGCTCCGATTTGTTCGAATAAATAGTCGAACAGATATCGATCGGGTGATCTATTCGTACTATTTGTTTGGCCATTCCGAACCACTCGAACGAGTGATTGCGGGACGCCCTCGAATGGGCCCACTATGAAGCTGCAACACGCATGTGCAAGGCGACACTTCATCGGGTATGCGAAGGGCTCCCCTCATGTCGACCGAAACCAATGCCGGTATTCCCGCACCAGGTGCGCCTTCGGGGATCCGGCAGCAGCAGAGTCTGAGCACGGCCGGCGCGCGGAACCTCGCGACGACCACCAAGTCCGCGCCGCAGATGCAGGGCATCAGCCCGCGCTGGCTGCTCAGGAGGCTGCCCTGGGTGCAGGTGTCCGGCGGTACCTACCGGGTGAACCGCCGCCTGCGCCACTCGGTCGGCCGGGGCCGGGTGGGCTTCGTCAAGACCGGTGCCGAGGTGCGGATCGTCGCGCCGACGCTGGCCGAGGTGCCGGTGCTGCGCGGCTTCCAGGACGAGGCCGTGCTGGAGGAGCTGGCCGGGCGCTTCGTGCAGCGGGATTTCAACCCGGGCGACGTCCTGGTCCGGGCCGGGGCGCCGATCACCGAGGTGTTCCTGATCGCGCACGGCAAGCTCGACCGGCTGGGCACCGGCAAGTACGGCGAGGAGACGGTGGTCGGCACCCTCGCCGACGGCGACCACCTCGGCGACGAGGCGGTCCGGCAGAACGGCGGCGACTGGCCGTACACCGTCCGCGCCGCGACCTCCGGCACCGTCATGACGCTCTCCTGGCCCGCCTTCCAGGAACTGCACGACCGCTCCGAGGCGCTGCAGCTCCAGATCATCGAGTACCTGAACGGCTTCCAGCAGGCGCAGAACAAGCACGGCGAGGCCGCGATCGACCTCTCCTCCGGCCGCCGCGGCGAGTACGACCTGCCCGTCGCCTTCGTGGACTACGAGCTCAAGCCGCGCGAGTACGAGCTGAGCGTCGCGCAGACCATCCTCAAGGTGCACACCCGCGTCGCCGACCTCTACAACGAGCCGATGAACCAGACCGAGCACCAGCTCCGGCTGACCATCGAGGCCCTGCGCGAGCGCCAGGAGCACGAGCTCGTCAACAACCCCGAGTTCGGCCTGCTGGAGAACGCCGCGTACGACCAGCGGTTCCAGACCCACTCCGGCCCGCCCACCCCGGACGACATGGACGAGCTGCTCAGCCGCCGCCGCGGCACCCGGATGTTCCTGGCGCACCCCAAGGCCATCGCCGCCTTCGGCCGGGAACTCAACAAGCGCGGCCTCTACCCGGGCACGGTCGAGGTCGAGGGCAAGCAGATCATGGCCTGGCGCGGCGTCCCGGTCTTCCCGTGCAACAAGATCCCGGTCGTCGGGAGCACCAGCTCGATCATCGCGATGCGAATCGGCGAGGACAATCAGGGCGTCATCGGCCTGAACCAGACCGGAATTCCGGACGAGTACCAGCCGGGCCTTTCGGTGCGGTTCATGGGAATCGACGAGAAGGCCATCATTTCGTACCTGGTGAGCGCCTACTACTCCGCGGCGATCCTGGTTCCGGACGCGGTCGGCGTCCTGGAGAACGTGGACATCGCGCAGTACTGACGGCTCGCGGCGGCCGGTCGCGCGGCCGTCCGACTCGCCGCAGCCGTGCGCGACGCGACGTACGCGTTCGTGCGTTACGTACGCGTTCGTGCGTTACGTACGCGTTCGTGCGTTACGTACGCGTTCGTGCGCGACGTACACGACCGTGCCCGACACCGCAGGGCAACCCCGGTCCGCCGACGGCGGACCGTCCCACGACAGGCGCCGACAGGGGGAAACACCCATGACCAGTCCCACGCTGGAGCGGGACCACAAAGAGGGGCACGAGGCGGCGGACATCCTCGCCCGGGCCCGCGCGCTGGTCGACCCGGTGCTGCGGGCCGCCGTCGACTCGCTGCCCGGCACCATGCGCAAGGTGGCCGGCTACCACTTCGGCTGGTGGGAGGCGGATGGCACTCCCGTCGAGGCCCCCGCCGGCAAGGCGATCCGGCCGGCCATGGTCCTCGCCGCCACCCAGGCGCTGGGCGGCAAGCCCGACCAGGCCGTCGCCGCGGCCGCCGCGGTGGAGCTGGTGCACAACTTCACCCTGCTCCACGACGACGTCATCGACCGGGACGACACCCGGCGCCACCGGCCCACCGCCTGGCGGGTGTTCGGCATCACCGAGGCCATCCTGGCCGGGGACGCCATGCACTCCCTCGCGCTGCGCCTGCTCGCGGAGGACACCCACGGGGCCGCCCAGGGATCCATCCGCCGGCTCACCGACTGCGTGGTCGAACTCTGCGAGGGGCAGCAGATCGACTGCGCCTTCGAGCGGCGCGACGACGTCTCGCTGGCCGAGTGCCTGGCGATGGCGGAGGCCAAGACCGGCGCCCTGCTCGGTGCCGCCTGCGCGATGGGCGCCCTGTACGGGGGCGCCTCCGAGGAGGCCGCGCGGGCGCTGGACGGCTTCGGCCGGGAGATCGGCCTGGCGTTCCAGCTGATCGACGACCTGATCGGCATCTGGGGGGACCCGGCGGTCACCGGCAAGCCGGTCGGCGCGGACCTGGCCGCCCGGAAGAAGTCGCTGCCGGTGGTCGCGGCGCTGGGCTCCGGCACCGTCGCGGGCAAGCGGCTCGCCGAGTTGTACACGCTCGAACGGCCGCTCAGCCGCGAGGAGTTGGCGCAGTGCGCGGCGGCGGTCGAGGCGGCGGGCGGACGTGGCTGGGCGCAGGGCGAGTCCTGCGAGCGGATGGCCGCGGCGATGGCGCAGCTGGCCGCCGCGGTGCCGGAGCCGGCCGCGGCCGACGAACTGCTGGCGCTCGCCGAGCTGGTGACCCGCCGCACGCACTGAGCGGCCCGGCCGCGCGGGTGCGTCCTCAAACGTGTCCTCCAGTGCGTCCTCAAACGCGTCATCACCTGTGTTCGCAGGAGTGGGAAGCCGGCTCTCCCGACGTCCCACTCCTGCCGCCCGACCAGGCCGGCCCTCAGCCGTAGGGCGTCAACAGCCGCCGCTCCTTCGCCGGTTCGATGCCCTGCCGGACCGGCGCGTCCGGCCGCCCCTTGCGTCCGGCCGCGTCGGTGTCCTCGGCCGGCCCGCGCGTCCGCAGCCACTCCCAGGTGTCCCGCGCCGTCTCGGCGAACGGCCGACAGCGCAGGCCGGCCGCCTCCGCGCGGGCGGTGCCGGCCAGCCAGGCGCCCGCCAGCTCGGGCAGGTCCGGTGCCCAGAAGGGGAGTTCGGTCCACGGGGCGACCTGGTCCGGTCCCTCGGCGAGCAGCTGCCCGTCCCCGACCCGGACCAGCTCGGTGTCCGCGGCGCCCGCGACCGCCCGGCAGGTCTCCAGCCACTCGCCGAAGCGGAGCCGGCCGGGCGGCGCCGTGGTGACGAAGCGCCCCGCCGTCCCGGCCGTCAGCAGGTCCAGCCCGAAGGAGGCGAAGTCCCGGACGTCGATCACCTGCATGGTCCGCTGCGGATCCCCCGGGGCGAGCACCCGCCCGCCGCGCGCCATCCGCTCCAGCCACCAGGGCAGTCGTCCGCCGTTCTCGTGCGGTCCGACGAGCAGGCCGCTGTTGAGCACGAGTGTGCGCCCGGCGCCGAACCCCGCGAGCACGGCGCGTTCGCAGCCGGCCTTGAGGGTGTTGCCGGGTGGCCGGCCGGGTGGGGTGTCGGCGGGGCAGGGGTGGAGTGCGGAGCCCTCGTCGATCACCCGGGCGGGCCAGTCGGCGAAGGCGTGCACGGAGGAGACGAAGGTGTAGTGGTCGGCCCGCCCGTGCAGCAGCCGGGCGCTGAGCGCGGCCTGGGCGGGCTGCTGGGCGGAGGTGTCGACGACGGCGTCCCAGCGGCGGCCGTCGACCAGCCGGGCGAGGTCGTCGGCGCTGTCGCGCTCGCCCCGGACGGACTCGACCCCGGGCAGGTCGGCGGCACTGCGGCCGCGGTTGAAGGTGGTCACCCGGTGGCCCCGGGCGAGCGCCTCGACGGCGTAGGCCCGTCCGAGGAAGGACGAGCCGCCAAGCAGGAGGATCTTCATACCGATGACCCTGCCTCGGCCGTCCCGCCGGTACGCCCGGATTAGCGCTGAGCAGAGGGCGGAACCCGGGCGGGGGAGGGAGCAGGGGCGGAGCGGATCCGACATGCCGCCCCACCCGGCCCCGCATAGCATCCGATTCATAACCGATTGATACCGATTGATACCGATCCGTACAGAAGCAAGCGGCCCGCGGCGGGAGAGCGACAGCATGGTCAACCCGGCACTCGTGGACCCGGCCACCGTCCGCGCGACCGCCGCCGAGGCCTGGATCCGCGGCTATCCCATGCTGCGGAACTACCGCGCCCTCTACGCCCAGGCCCTGGACGACGCGGACCCGGGGTACGTCGGCGGCTTCGGCGTCTTCCGCCACCAGCCGCGGCCGCCCGCCCCCGCCGACCCAGGCGGCTCCGCCGCTCCCGGCAGCCCGCTCCGCGCCGACGAGCCCGGGGAACCCCCGTACTCCCGCGCCTGGCTGGACCTGCGCGCCGAGCCCTGGGTGGTCTCGGTGCCCGCCGAGGCCCGGGACCACGTCCTGCCGGTGCACGAACTCGACACCGTGTACGCCGGGTTCATCGGCACCCGGACCACCGGCCCCGGGTCCGGCGACCACCTGGTGGCCGGACCCGACTGGCACGGCGAGCTCCCGCCCGGCATCCGCGGAGTGATCCGCACCGCCACCCGGCTGGTCGGCATCCTCGGTCGCACCCGGCTGACCGGGAACACCCCCGCCGAGGTCGCCGGACTCGCCGCCGTCCAGGAGCGGTACCGGCTGCGCCCGCTGCACGCGTACGCCGGCACACCCGCGCCGGCGCCCGCCCCGGAACCGGTCTGGCCGGTCTGGCGCGAGGAGGTGACGGACACCGTCGAGTTCCTCGCCTTCCTCGACTTCCTGCTCGGCTTCTTCCCGCTGGACGGCCCCGTCCCGCTGCCGCCCGCCGAGGTGGGGCTGCGCGGCCGCCTCACCGACCTGGGCGTCGACGGCCGCGGCGAGTTCGAGCCCGCCGCCCTCCCGCTGGAGGTGCGCGCCGAGATCGGGCGCGGCCTCGCCGACGGGCGTGCCCGGCTGGTCCGCGCCGTCGCCGAACTCGCCGACCCCGCCGGGCTGTTCGGCACCCGCGAGCAGATCGGCGCGGACTTCCTGCGGCAGGCCGTCGGCGCCGCGGTCGACCTCCACGGACTGCCCGCCGAGGAGGCCCGGCAGGGGCGTTGGGAGGCGGATGGCCCCGCCGCCGACGACGGTCGGCTCCCGCCGCCTCCACCGCTCGAACCGCGCTGACCGCCGCGCACCCGCCGAGCATCCGACCCGCACCTTGACCGCTTCGTACGAAGGACCCGTGATGAACCAGTCCGAGCTGGAGGCCCTCGCCGCCGACGCGTACGTCTACGGCTACCCGCTGGTCGCCGGCCTCACCATGGTCGAGCGCTTCACCAAGGGGGGCCTGGGCACCCTTCCGGCGGCGCCGTTCAACCACCTCGGCCACGCCACCCGGCTGGCCGGCCCGGCCGACGACTTCGTCTCCGTCAACAACGACACGATCTACTCGATGGCCCAACTGGACCTCTCGGAGGGCCCGCAGGTGCTGCACGTCCCGGACACCGCGGGCGCGTACTACGTGCTCCAGGTCATCGACGCCTGGACGGACAACATCGCCTACCTCGGCCGCCGCGCCACCGGCACCCACGCGCAGACCTGGCTGATCGTCCCGCCCGGCTGGCACGGCACCCCGTCGGACCCGTCCCGGGTGATCGAGCTGCCGACCACCGTCGGCACCCTCGTCGGCCGCTTCGCCTGCCTCGACCCGGACGACCTGGCCCGGGTGCGGGCCCTCCAGGCCGCCCTGGAACTGGAGCCGCTGGAACCCGGCGGCCTGGTCGCCGGACTGCCCGCGCCGGACAACGACGTACCCGAGCGGCTGGCCTTCTTCGAACGCCTGCGGGTCTGGATGCAGGCCTTCCCGCCCGCCACCGCGGACATCGAGTACCAGCGCCGCTTCGCCCCGCTCGGCCTGCTGGACGACGGGGCCTCGCCGTACCGCGCGGCCGCCCCCGAGTGGACGCTGGCGCTGGCCAAGGGCCTGGCCGCCGGCCGCGAACGGGTCGAGGCCGCCACCCGCCCGCCCGAGGACCACCCGCTCGGCGAATGGCGCAGCACGCTCCACCTCTTCGACTACAACACCGACCACCTGGGTCCCGGCACCCTGGACGACCCCGAGTGGCGCATCCCCGACCGCCGCGCGGCCTACCTCACCCGGGCTGCCGCCGCCCGCGCCGGCCTCTGGGGCAACCACGCGTACGAGGCCTCGTACGCGATGACCTACGACGACTCGGACGGCCGGGCCCTCACCGGAGCCAACAGTTACACGCTGCGCTTCGACCAGCCGCCCCCGGCCGAGGCGTTCTGGTCCGTCACGATGTACTCCGTCCCGGACTACTGCCTGGTGGAGAACCCGATCGACCGCTACTCGATCGGCGACCGCACCCCCGGCCTGGTCCGCGGCGACGACGGCTCGCTCACCCTGACCCTCCAGCACGACCAGCCCGAGGACCCGGACGCCGCCGCCAACTGGCTCCCCACCCCACCCGGCGAGTTCCGCCCCATCCTCCGCATCTACCAACCCGAACCCCCGGTCCTCGACGGGACCTACCAAGTCCCCCCGATCCACCGCACCTGACCTGGCCAGCCCGTCCCGCGCGGGAAGTCGCCCAGGCCGACGTCCTGCGCGGGACGCCCCCGCAAGGCCTCTTCCGCGCGCGTGGACCGCCGTGCGCGCCCGCCCGGCGCGAGAAGTCGGCGGGGCCGACTTCTCGCGCGCCCTTGTTGTCGCACGGCCTTGGTCGGGGGCGAGGCCGGGAGCATGGTGACCGGCGGCCTTGGCGCAGGGTTGCCAGGTGCCGGGTCAGTGATTCGGAGGGGGCGTCGTTGTCGTGGCCGGCAGGTGTGGCGAGGCGCCCGGGCCGGGTGTTGCCGTGGGGGTGTCCGTGGGAGAGGGGGAGGGCGACGAGGACGGGGACGCCGTGGCGGGGGTCGTCGGTGTCGCGGTCGGCGAAGGGGTGGTCGGCGTAGGGGTGGCCGGGGAGGAGGCGGAGCCGCCGCGGTTGTGCGGTCCGCCCTCCAAGGTGACCACCGCCTGCGAGGGCGGCAGCGCGATCCGGGCGGTCCAATGGGTCGTCGGCGCCTGGTCCTCGTCCACGGTGACGATCACGGTGATCCGCTGGCCGGGCGCCAGGGTGCCGGAGTCGCGGCTGAGCCGCAGCCAGTCGGCGTCCGTGGCCGCGTGCCAACGGATCTCCGCGGTGCCGGAGTTGGTGAGGGTGAGGATGGTCCGGCTGCCGTACTCGGCGGCTTCGACAGTGAGCAGCCCGGCCGAGGCGGGCTCGCCGGTGCCCGGCGCGGAGGCGCGGTCGGCCGCCGGGGCCGGGGCCGGTGTGGCGGCCAGGGCCTGGCTGGTGAGCGGGGTCGCGTCGTGGACCGGGACCGGGACCGCCGGGCCCTGAACGGTCAGTCGGGGGAGCCCGGGAAGCAACGTTTCTGCACCGCCCCCGCTGGCACCGCCCCCGCCGACGCCGCCCGCCAGCTCCATCCCCGGCATGCCCGACGCCCCCGGCTCCGCCGGGCCGCCCACCGCAGGCCGCTGACCGGCCGACCGCCCGGCCTCGTCCACCCGCACCGCCGACACCGTGGCCGCCGACCCCGACCCGCCGTCGCCCCGATGCCCGGCCCAGAGCGCGATCACCGGCGCGGCCAGGACCGCCGCGAGCACCCCGGTGGTCACCACCCGCCGGCGCACCGCCAGCCCGCGCCCCGCGTCCGGCGCCCGGTGCCGCGGGAAGCCGCCCTGGTCGAACCGGGGCCCCGGTTCCAGCAGCGGAGCCGCCACCAGCGGAGCGGCCACCCCCGGAGCCCGCAGCAGCGACAGCCCGGACGGTCCCGACAGCCCCGCCACACCCTCCGCCGCCTCGCTCGCGGCCACCCGCTCCGCCGTCCCCCGGCAGGTCGGGCAGTCCACCACGTGCCGCACCAGCTCTCGCCGCAGCGCCCCGCCGAGCCGGTCCAGCTCCGGGCAGCCGCCGTCGCCGAGCACCAGCAGCGCCGCCCTGGTCCGGGCGACCTCGGCCTCGGCCCCGGCCAGCAGCTCACGGGTCCGCCCGAACGGCAGGCCCAGCACCGCCGCCACCTCCAGTGGAGTCAGCCGGTGCCGGACGGACAGCTCCAGCGCCTCCCGCTGCTCCGGGTCGGTGCCGGCCGCCTCCGGCCAGGCGAGCGAGGACAGCGCGCGCCGCCGCCGGGCCGCCTCGGTCTCGCCCGCTTCCGCCCCGGACGCCCGTCCGGCGTCCGCCCCGGGCGCCCACCCGGTCTCGGCCCCGGTCGCCCACCCTGCCTCCGCCTCGGCACAGGCCACGGCACCCGGCCCGGCCTCCCCGCCGCCCGCGAGCCGCCGCAGGCAGCAGTACCGGGCCAGCGAGAACAGCCAGGCCCGCAGCAGCCCCGGTTCGGCCAGCCGGTCGCCGTGCCGTCGCGCCAGCTCGCGGACCTCGCGCAGGGCGTCGGCGGCCGCGTCGTGCTCGCACAGCACCGAGAGGCAGTAGGTGAACAGCCCGTCCGCCTGCCGCTCGTACGTCGCGAGCACGGCACCGGCCCGCGCCTCGGCCGCTCCGGCCGTCCCCGCAGCCCTGGCCTTCCCGGCCTTACCGGCCCTCCCGGCCGCCCTGGCCGCCCCGGTCAGGCCCACAGTTCGCGTTGTCACCCGTCCGACGGTAGAGACCGCGGACGGCTGACCCCGCCCATTCCCCGCGTATGTACTTCTTTCGGGTAACAACATCGCCCATCTGTGTGGACGCGCGGCGGTCCCGCCGGCGGACCGCCGCTGTCACACCCAGGCGCTACGGTGGGCCGCATGCCTCCGCGTTCCAAGACCACCGCCAAGCCGCGCCCGGCGTACCGCTGCACCGAGTGCGGCAACCAGCTGCCCAAGTGGGTCGGCCGCTGCCCGGAGTGCAACGCCTGGGGCACGGTCGAGGAGTACGGCGCGGTCCCGATCCGGACCACGGCCGCGGGCCCGGTCAGCGCCCCCGCCCGCCCGATCGCCCAGGTGGACGGCCAGGTCGCGACGGCCCGTTCGACGGGCGTGCCGGAGCTGGACCGGGTGCTCGGCGGCGGCCTGGTGCCCGGCGCGGTGGTGCTGCTGGCCGGCGAGCCCGGGGTCGGCAAGTCCACCCTGCTGCTGGACGTCGCGGCCAAGGCGGCCACCGCCCAGCACCGCACGCTCTACGTGACCGGCGAGGAGTCGGCCGGGCAGGTCCGGCTGCGCGCCGACCGGATCAACGCCCTCTCCGAACACCTCTACCTCGCCGCCGAGCAGGACCTCGGCGCCGTGCTCGGGCACATCGAGGCGGTCAGCCCCGGCCTGTTGATCCTGGACTCGGTGCAGACCATCGCCTCCGCCGAGCTGGACGGCGCCCCCGGCGGCCCGGCCCAGGTCCGCGAGGTGGCGGGCGCGCTGATCCGGGCGTCCAAGGAGCGCGGCATGGCCACCCTGCTGGTCGGCCACGTCACCAAGGACGGCCAGATCGCCGGCCCGCGCCTGCTGGAGCACCTGGTGGACGTGGTGCTCAGCTTCGAGGGGGACCGGCACGCCAGGCTGCGCCTGATCCGCGGGGTCAAGAACCGCTACGGCGCCACCGACGAGGTGGGCTGCTTCGAGCTCCACGACGAGGGCATCGTCGGCCTGGCCGACCCGTCCGGCCTCTTCCTGACCAGGCGTGACAAGCCCGTCCCCGGCACCTGCCTCACCGTCACCCTGGAGGGCAAGCGCCCGCTGGTGGCCGAGGTGCAGGCGCTGATGGTGGATTCGCAGATCCCCTCCCCGCGCCGCACCACCTCGGGCCTGGAGTCCCCCCGGATCGCGATGATCCTGGCCGTGGTCGAGCGGCACGGCGGGGTGAAGCTCGGCAAGCAGGACATCTACACGGCGACGGTCGGCGGGGTGAAGCTGACGGAGCCCTCCGCGGACCTCGCGGTCGCGCTCGCGGTGGCCAGTTCCTCCACGGACACCCCGCTGCCCAGCAATCTGGTGGCGATCGGTGAGGTCGGTCTGGCGGGCGAGGTGCGCCGGGTGACGGGTGTGCAGCGGCGGCTCGCCGAGGCGCACCGGCTGGGCTTCACCCACGCCCTGGTCCCGCCGGACCCGGGCAAGGTGCCGCCGGGCATGAAGGTGGTCGAGGTGGCCGACATCGGCGAGGCGCTGCGGGCCATCCCGGGCCGCCGCCGGGCCGCCGCCAAGCCGCGCACCGAACCCCGGGCGGAGTCCCGTACCGGGTCCCGTGGTGAGGCACCGTCGGCGCCGCCCGCCCCCCGCTCCGGCAGGGCCGCGAACCACCCGGTGGCCTACCCGGAGGAGCTGATGGACGGCTGGGAGCCGCTCGACTCCGACGAACTGCGCTGACCCAAGCCCTGCCGAAGCCACACACAGTTAGACTTTCCCCAGTCTCATTGGCCAGAAGGCAGTACCTAGCGGTACTGAGCGACAGAGCAACAGACCGCGGAGCGGCGCACGGCGCGAGGCGCGCGGCACGGGTCTACCGGAGGAGTCACGTGGCAGCCAGCGACCGGGGGGCGGACAAGGCCTCCCGCGAGGAGGCCCTGCTGCGGGCCTCCCTCACCGCCATCGCGCCCGGTACCGCGCTTCGTGACGGCCTGGAGCGGGTCCTGCGGGCCAACACCGGCGGTCTGATCGTGCTGGGCTTCGACAAGACCGTCGAGGCCCTGTGCACCGGCGGCTTCGTCCTGGACGTCGAGTTCAGCGCCACCCGGCTGCGGGAGCTGTGCAAGCTCGACGGCGCGGTGGTGCTCGACAAGGACATCACCAAGATCGTCCGGGCCGGCGTGCACCTGATGCCGGACTCGACCATCCCGACCGACGAGACCGGCACCCGCCACCGCACCGCCGAGCGGGTCAACCGGCAGACCGGCTACCCGGTGGTCGCGGTCTCGCACTCGATGCGGCTGATCGCGATGTACGTCAACGGCACCCGCCGGGTGCTGGAGGACTCCACGACCGTCCTGTCCCGCGCCAACCAGGCGCTGGCCACCCTGGAGCGCTACAAGCTGCGCCTGGACGAGGTGGCCGGCACGCTCTCCGCGCTGGAGATCGAGGACCTGGTGACGGTCCGGGACGTCACCGCCGTGGCCCAGCGCCTGGAGATGGTCCGGCTGATCGCCACCGAGATCGCCGGCTACGTGCTGGAGCTCGGCATCGACGGCCGGCTGCTCTCGCTCCAGCTGGACGAGCTGATCGCGGGCGTGGAGCCGGAGCGCGAGCTGGTCGCCCGGGACTACTTCCCGGAGCGGGCCGCCAAGAAGGGCCGGACGGTCACCGAGGTGCTGGCCGACCTGGAGGCGCTCACCCACGCCGAGCTGCTGGACCTCCAAACCGTCGCCAAGGCGCTCGGCTACTCCGGCTCGCCGGAGTCGCTGGACTCCGCCGTCTCGCCGCGCGGCTACCGCCTGCTGGCGAAGATCCCGCGCCTGCCCAACACGGTCATAGAGCGCCTGGTCGAGCACTTCGGCGGCCTCCAGAAGCTGCTCGCCGCCAGCATCGACGACCTCCAGACCGTCGAGGGCGTCGGCGAGACCCGTGCCCGCTCGGTCCGCGAGGGACTGTCCCGCCTGGCCGAGTCCTCCATCCTGGAGCGCTACGTCTGATCAGCCGATCAGCCGATCAGCCGATCAATCGAGCGGCCGAACTGACGCGGTCGGACGAACGCGCCCGAACTCACCGACGGCCCCCGGGAGAAACGCTTCTCCCGGGGGCCGTCGCACACCCGACCGCTCACACCCGACCGCTCACACCGGCCGCGCGCAAGCGAACACGCCGGAGCCCCCGGCACACGCCGGAGCCCCCGGCACACGCCGGAGCCCCCGGCCGCTCGGCGGCCGGGGGCTCCGTGGGAAGTTGACCGGTTCTCAGCTGTCCAGCCGGATCGAGGCCCGCGCCGAGACCTTGTCCCCGGAGAGTCCGGTGAGCTCCGCGAGCACCACGTAGGTCCCGCTGGGCGGCGGCGCCTGGTCGGCGGTCGCGCACTGCGGCTTGCTGCGGCTGCGGTCCCAGGTGAAGGTCTCGGTCTGGCTGCCGTTCGCGCCGAGCTGCACCCAGATGTTGCCCTTGTCGGCCGGGCAGTCGCCGGAGGACCAGACCCGGTCGTTGCTGCTGCCGCTCACCGTGATCACGGAGGCGGTGCGGCCCAGGTCCACCCGGCAGTTGGTGCCGGTGGAGTTCTTGACCGTCAGGGCCAGCCGCGGCTTGTCCTTGGGCTGGTACGAGTTCTGGGTGCCGGCCAGCTCCAGCGCCACCTGCGAGGAGACGCAGACCGGCAGCGCCATGATCTCGGGGGTGTTCACCGCCGGGGCGCCGCCGCCCGAGCCGCCCGTACCGCCGCCACTGCCGCCCGCCGGGGCACCGCCGCCCCCGGTGGCCGGGTTGGCGCCGCCGGTGCCGGTGCCGCCACTGAGGTTGACCTCGGTGCCGCCACCGCCCGCCACCGGGCCGCCTCCGGTGCCGCCGCCGCCCGGAGGCGCCGCGGGGCCGCTCGGGGAGGCGCCGGGTGTGATGGCTTGGGCCGGCGTCTGGTTCGGGGCTTGGGACTGGGACTGGGACTGGGACGGAACGGCCTGTGCGGCCTTGCCCTGTGAGCCGCCGTCACCGCCTCCGCCCTGATCGATCATCAGCCAGGCGATCAGCGCGGCGACCGCCGCGACGGCGACGAGCACGACGACGCGCCGACGCCAGTAGATCGAGGCCGGCAGTGGTCCGACGGGTTGACGCAGAGAAGGCACGATCAAACTCTACGAGACTGTGTGTGGCGAT
This sequence comes from Kitasatospora sp. NPDC056651, assembly GCF_042792155.1. Taxonomy (NCBI): domain Bacteria; kingdom Bacillati; phylum Actinomycetota; class Actinomycetes; order Kitasatosporales; family Streptomycetaceae; genus Kitasatospora; species Kitasatospora sp. NPDC056651. The sequence continues at coordinate 44,590 of NZ_JBHTWX010000039.1, forward strand.
TGACTCACCAACACCGCACAGTCGCCCCTTCCTTCACATGATCCGCCATTTGATCCGTTCGAGCGAGCCCCAACCGGACGATTTTCGGAAATCCCAGGAAGGATCCGAAGTGATCTGCTCCACTTCGGCCGGGGCGGGCGGGCATGGGAGGATCGAAGGGCCATGACTGCCATCACCGCCTCCGCCACCGATGCCGCCCGGCTGCCGATGCCGCTGCCGCTGTTCCACTCGACCGTCCTGGACTGGTACGAGGCGAGCAAGCGGGACCTGCCCTGGCGGGCCCCCGACGCGACCCCCTGGGCGGTCATGGTGAGCGAGTTCATGCTCCAGCAGACCCCGGTCAAGCGCGTGCTGCCCGCCTGGGAGGCCTGGCTCACCCGCTGGCCGACCCCGGCCGACCTCGCCGCCGAGGCGCCCGGCGAGGCGGTCCGGATGTGGGGCCGACTGGGCTACCCGCGCCGGGCGCTGCGCTTGCACGCGGCCGCGGTGGCGATCACCGAGGAGCACGACGGCGAGGTCCCGGACGACCACGCCACCCTGCTCTCGCTGCCCGGGGTGGGGGAGTACACCGCCGCCGCCGTCGCCTCCTTCGCCTTCCGCCAGCGGCACGTGGTGCTGGACACCAACGTCCGCCGGGTCTTCGCCCGGTCGGTGACCGGCGTCGAGTACCCGGCCCAGGCCACCACCGCCGCCGAGCGCCGCACCGCCACCGCGCTGCTGCCGGACGACGCCGAGACGGCCGCCACCTGGGCGGTCGGCGTGATGGAGCTGGGCGCGCTGGTCTGCACCGCGCGCGGCCCGGAGTGCGGGGAGTGCCCGCTGTTCGCCGGCTGCGCCTGGCAGCGGGCAGGCCGCCCGCCGTACGAGGGCCCGGCCCGGCGCGGCCAGACCTATGAGGGGACGGACCGCCAGGTGCGCGGCAAGCTGCTCGCGGTGCTCCGCGAAGCGCACGGGGCGGTGCCGCAGGCCCGGCTGGACGTGGTCTGGCCGGACGCGGTGCAGCGGGCCCGGGCCCTGGACGGCCTGGTCGCGGACGGCCTGGTCGAGCCGGTCGAGCAGGGCGTCTACCGCCTGCCCCAGTAGACCGGCCCCCGCGGCCGACCGGCCGCCGAAGCGGACCAGCCCCCAGGGCGAACCGGCCGCCGAAACGGACCGGCCCCCCGCGGCGGACCGGCTCCGCCGTACGAGCCCCGCGACCGAACGACGGCGCCCCCGGAAGGAGAACCTTCCGGGGGCGCCGTGCGGAACGGGCCGGTCAGACGGCCGCGGCCTCCAGCGAGGCCTCGGTCGGCTTCTCGGCCTTGCCGGTCCCGCGCAGCGGCACCTCGCGCAGGAACACCGCCGCGGCGATCGCGATCACGGCCACGCCGGCACCCCACAGGAAGACGGTGTGCATGCCGTTGGACACCGCGTGGTGGTAGGCGTCCTGGACGGCCGGGTCCAGCTGGCGCAGGACGGCCGGGCTCACCTCGCTCGGGTCCTTCATGCCGCCGCCGGCGGCGGCCTGCTCGCCGAGCCGGTCCTTCATGGTGTCGGCCACCCGGTTGTTGAACAGCGCGCCGAACAGGGCGACACCGAAGGAACCGCCGATGGTGCGGAACAGGGTGGCGGTGGAGCTGGCCACGCCCATGTCCTTGAGCTCGACGCTGTTCTGCGCCACCAGCATGGTGATCTGCATCAGGAAGCCCATGCCGGCGCCCAGCACGATCATCCAGCAGGCGGAGGTGAAGCTGCTGGTCCCGGTGCCCATGGTGGAGAGCAGGATCATGCCGCCGGTCATCACGAGGGTGCCGATGATGGGGTAGATCCGGTACTTGCCGGTCTTGGTGACGGCCTGGCCGACCACCAGCGAGATCACCAGCATGCCGAACATCATCGGCATCAGCAGCAGCCCGGAGTTGGTGGCCGAGGCGCCCTGGACGATCTGCTGGTAGAGCGGCAGGAAGACGGTCGAGCCGAACATCACGAACCCGACGACGAACCCGATGATCGAGACCAGGGTGAAGTTCAGGTTCCGGAACAGGCTCAGCGGGAGCATCGGCTCCTCGACCCGCTGCTCCACGTAGCAGAAGGTGATCAGCGAGGCGGCGGAGAGCGCGGCCAGGCCGAGTATCTCCTTGGAGCCCCAGGCGTACTGCTGGCCGCCCCAGGTGGTGATCAGTACCAGTGAGGTGATGCCGACGGTGAGCAGGATGGCGCCCAGGTAGTCGACCTTGGCGGTGCTGCGGACCTTCGGCAGCTTCAGCGTGACGACGACCACCGCGAGCGCGACCAGGCCGAGCGGCAGGTTGATGTAGAAGGTCCAGTGCCAGCTCAGGTGGTCGGTGATGAAGCCGCCGACCAGCGGGCCGCCGATGGTGGCGAGGGCCATCACGGCGGCGAACATGCCCTGGTACTTGCCGCGGTCACGCGGCGGGACGAGGGCGCCCATGATCGACATGACGCCGACCATCAGACCGCCGGCGCCCAGGCCCTGGACGGCGCGGAAGCCGATCAGCTCGTTCATGTTCTGCGACAGGCCGGACAGCGCCGAACCCACCAGGAAGATCACGATCGAGGTCAGGAAGGTGCCCTTGCGGCCGTACATGTCGCCGAGCTTGCCCCAGATCGGGGTGGAGGCGGCGGTGGCCAGGGTGTACGCGGTGACCACCCAGGACAGGTGCTTGGCACCGCCGAGGTCGCCGACGATGGTCGGCATGGCGGTGCCGACGATCAGGTTGTCGAGCATGGCCAGCAGCATGGTGACGACCAGGCCGACCATCACGAGGCGGATCTCGCGGGGTGACCGCGGTTGCTCCTCCTCGGCCGTCTTGGACTCCGGCTCCGGGCCGGCGGTCTTGGACTGTGACATGGGGTGGGGTCTCCCGGAGGGTGGTTCTTGGACGGAGCGTCGCGCCGTGCGGCGGCTCACTTACTTGTCGCCCGGCTAGTTATTCGATCGTCGGCACGGTAAGTTGTTTCCTAGCCGGTCGTCAAGCCAGTTTCCCGACCGGCCCTCTGGGCAGGGAGAATGAGCCCGGGACGGACACCACCTCGGGGTCCGCGCAGTCACCGACGCAGTCATGAGGCAAGCCATGGCCACTCCGCACAGCCCCCGCAGCGACACCCGGGCTCGCATCATCGAGGTGTCACTGGAGCTCTTCTCGGAGCAGGGCTACGAGCAGACCTCACTGCGCGAGATCGCCGACCGCCTGGGCGTCACCAAGGCCGCGCTCTACTACCACTTCAAGACCAAGGACGACATCGTCCTGGGCATCGTCGACCGGATGGCCGCGCCGCTCGACGAGACCATCGCGTGGGGCCGCGAGCAGACCTGGAGCCCGGAGACCCGCGACGAGCTGATCCGCCGCTTCGCGGACGGCATGGCCGAGCGGGCCCCGCTGCTGCGCTTCTTCCACGAGAACCAGCCCGCGCTGCGCGAATCGAAGGCCGGGCTGGCCTTCAAGCAGCGCATGATCACCATGATGCAGCTGGTGAACGGGCCGAACGCGGACTTCCAGGACCGGCTGCGGGCGGCGATGGCCCTGTTCTCCGTCCACTCGGCGCTGTTCCTGGTCAAGGAGGACGGGCACTGCGGTCACCCCGAGCAGAACGTCTGGGGGGAGCCGCTGGAGCCGGCGCCCACGCTGCACGACGCGATCGAGGTGGCCCGGGAGGTCGCGCTGGAGATCGGCGGCCGGATCCAGCAGTCCGCCCCCGAGGCCGGCGTCTGAGCGAGCCGGGCGCCGCCGACGGGGCCGGGGCCGGACGGTGGCCGGCGGCTCAGAAGTCCGTGACGCCGTGCCCCGCGAGGTACGCGATCGGGTTGACCACCGCGCCGTAGCGGTTGTTGGTGCGGATCTCGAAGTGGAGGTGCGGGCCGGTCGAGTTGCCGGTGCTCCCGGACAGCCCGATCCGCTCGCCCGCCGACACCCGCTGCCCTGCCGAGACGGTCACCGAGGACATGTGCGCGTACTGCGCGAAGTGCCCGTCCGCCAGCCGCAGCACGACCTCCTTGCCGTACGCGCCGTCCCACCCGGCCGACACCACGGTCGCGTTGCCGACCGCCAGCAGCGGGGTGCCCGGGGAGACCGCGAAGTCCACCCCGGTGTGGTACCCGGCCGCGTACCCGCGGTTGGCGACCCCGTACGGGTTGCTGGTCGGGGCGTTCGGCACCGGCGCCGACCACTCGGGATCCGGCTCGGCCCCGGACTCGGGAACGGCCCCGGACTCGGGAACGGCCCCGGACTCGGGAACGGCCCCGGACTCGGGAACGGCCCCGGGCTCGGGCTCCGCCTCCGGAGCCGGTTCGGCGGCGGCCTCCGGATCCGGCCCCTCCAGCGGCAGCAGGTTGGCCGCGACCCCCACGAACTCCTGCGCCGAGTCGCCTTCGTCGGGCAGCTTGTACGGGCTGGGCCCGGCCACCTGGACCAGCCCCGGGCTCGGCACCTCCGCCCGCGGCACCGTGAAGGCCGAACTGCCCGGCGTGGTGGGCCGCACGGTCTGCGCCGAGGCGGTGCCCGGGGTGGCCACCAGCAGTACGCCGGCGAGCAGCACCGCGGCCGCCCCGGCCGAGGCCAGCGCGTGGTCGTGCTCGGCCCGCTGGCGGCTGCCCGGCAGCGTGGTGTGCCGGGGCGTCCCGAGCCTGCGCAGGGGTGCGGCATGGGTGCGGACGGCGTGGCCGATCCTGGGCTGCCAGGCCGCGGCCTGGGCCGCGGCGCGGGCGGCGAGCCGGCGCAGGGCCGGCCCCGCGGACGGGATGGTGGACATCGCTTGCCGTACCTCACGGTCGTACGAGGGCAGCACGAAGGGCCCGTTCGGGCGCGTGCTGAGCGGGGGACCACTCAGGTTTAACGGTCACCGAGCGGACTCCCAAACGGCGTGACGTACTACGGCATGTAGTCAGCGTGGCGCCGGATATTCAAACCGACGGAGTAACGATCATGAGATCCGATCGCCCACGACCGCTCCGAGCCCCCCTGTCGCCCGCCCCCGTCCGGCTACTACCGCCGGTCGTATCGGGTCGGGGGCCTGTGACCAGCACCACTGCTTCCGCAAAGCGTCCGGCCCGCCCCCGCGCGGTGCGGGGACGGGCCGGACGTGGAGTTTTCAGAGCTGCCTGGTCACAGGCCGATCGCTACCGGGGGGTGGCGATCAGTTGTCGACCGGGCGGACCCGGATCCAGGTCTCCAGGTAGTTCGAGGACTCGTTCTCGACCTCGATGCTGGTCCCGGTCTTCGGGACGTCGACACCGCTGTACGGGTTGTCCTTGCTCCACCAGGACTTCAGGTCGTTGAACTCGTCGACGCCCTTGGCCTTCGGGATGACGGTCTCGACGCCGGCCTTGTGCAGGGTCAGACCGGAGGTGCGGCGGGAGCCGAAGGTGGAGTCGTAGCCCTGCATGCGCGGACGCATCAGGGTGCCGTCGGACCACTTCAGCGGGGTCGGGTGCGAGTCGACCGGCAGGACCAGGCCCTGACCCGGGTGGATGCTGACGTTGTTGTCGCTCTGCGACTCGTCCCAGTACCAGACCAGCAGGCCGGGCTGGTACGGGTAGTACTCGACCCAGTTCGGGCGGTCGGCGAAGCCGAAGTTGTACGGGCCGGTCTTCAGGGTCCGGTCGAAGGACACGTACTGCCGGTTCTCCGCGATGTAGTACTGCGCGTAGTCCTTGGTGTACGAGCCGCCGAAGCGGGAGAAGCCGTCGGCCACCCAGCCGTTGTCACCCTTCTCGACGTCGTCGCTGAACACGGTGGCGCCGTCGGCGACGACCGCGATGTTGTCCAGCGTCAGGCCGCGGTAGTGCAGGCCGCCGTCGGTGGTGTTGTGGTAGCGGAACTTGATCTGCTTGCCCGCGTAGGCGTCCAGGTTGAAGGACAGGTCGCCCCAGGCGGCCACCTGGCCGCTGATGGCCGGGCGGCCGTTCTCGCGGGGCAGCGCGGTGCCGTTCCAGGTGCCGTCGACGACGGTCCAGGTCTTGCCGCCGTCGGCGGAGACCTCGCCGAACGCGTAGTCGAAGTCCTGCTCCAGCTCGAACCAGGCCTTGGCGTCGATGCTGGCCTTGGTCTTGCCGGTCAGGTCGATGTCGCGGGTGAGCGTGACGTTCAGGTTGTCGGCGCTGCCGCTCCACCACTCACTGCTGCCGCCGAACGGCTTGTTGATCTGGGTGGTGATGCTCTTCTTCGGCAGGTCGACGATCAGGCCCTGCGGCAGGTCGCTGTTGTACTCCGCCGGGCCGATGTGGTGGGTCGACTCCTTGCCGGCCTTGGCGCGGTCGACCTTCAGCCAGCCGAGCTGGTACTTGCTCCAGCCGTCGAGGTCGTTCGGCATGTCGCCGATGCTGCCCTTGCCCTCGCCGAGCCAGGAGCCGGAGGACATCAGGGACCAGAAGCCGACCGAGTTGTCGATGCCCTTGCCGGCGGTGTCGTAGAGGTCCGGCAGACCGAGGTCGTGGCCGTACTCGTGGGCGAAGACGCCGAGGCCGCCGTTCTCCGGCTGCATCGTGTAGTCGCCGATCCACAGGCCGGTGTTGCCGACCTGGACGCCGCCGAGCTTGTTGCCGTCGGGGCCGGCCGTGCCCTGGAGGTTGCCGTAGACGTACGAACGGTGCGCCCACAGGGCCTTGTTGCCCTGCTTGCCGCCACCGGCCGACTTGTCCTCGCCGGCGTGCACGATCTGGAAGTGGTCGATGTACCCGTCGGGCTGGTTGAAGTTCCCGTCGTGGTGCGAACCGTAGCGGTCCCACTGGTCGTACTGGGCCAGGGTCGCCTTGATCTGCGCCTCGGTCTGACCCTTGGCCAGCTGGTCCTTGTACCAGATGTCCACGGCGTCGCGGATCAGGTCCTGGGCGCTGGCGCAGACGTTGGAGCCGCAGTAGTCGGAGCCGTAACGGGCCTCGTTCCACGGCACCCGCACCCAGTCCGAGACCACACCGTCGACCGAGTAGCGGCCCGAGGACTGCTGCTCGTAGTAGGTCTTCAGCGAGGGCTTGTCCTTGCCGAAGTACAGGTCCTGGAAGTGCTGCTGGTTGTAGTCGGCCTGCCACGCGGTCGAGTTGTTGGTGGCCGGGTTCGGCTTCTCGATCTCGTTGTGCTTCGGGCCGGCCTCGCCGCCGTACTTGACCTTGCCGTCCGGCGTCTTGGTGGTGTTGTCCACCTGGTCACCGAAGTCGACGAGGATGGTGAAGATCTTGTCCGTGCGCTCGCGGGCGAGCTCGACGTACTTGTCCTTGCCGAGCTTCACGCTGGTGCTGCCGTTGTGCTTCTCGACCTGGGCGGTGCCGTTGAGCAGCTGCTCGGTGGCGGCCTTCTGCTCGGCCGTCATCTTCGCGGTCAGCGGGCCCGGGATGTTGTGCTCGGTGTTGGCCTGGACGGCCGCGTCGGCGGGGTCCCGCAGGACCGGCGCCGCGCCGCCCGCGGCGACGGCGCTGCTCGGGAACAGGCCCGCACCGAGCGTGACTATGACCGCTGTGGCCGTGGCAGCCGCAGCGGTTCTCCTGATGTTCTTCAACGTTGTGACGTCCTCCCCGACCGGGGCCAGCTCTTGGCCAAAGCCCGGCAAACCAAAATGAAAGACAGGTGGACGTCATTTGATACAAGCGTGCACGGAAAAGATAGACCTTGACCGTGACATGGTCACGGCGCTATCCTCCGCGACTTCCCATCAGCTGACCATCTGTCAACCGTATGCTGGTTAAACGTTACTGAGAAACAGGGCGCACCCGCACCTTCCAGGACGGGGGCCAGCCGTCCCGGTCGGTACCGTTCCGGTTCGGGGCGGGACGGGACGCACCGAGCCCCCGGCGCGAACGCCGGGGGCTCGGTGGCTGTGAAGTTGTCTGTTAAAAGTTGGGCTACTTCGTCAGGTCCGGACCGGACGAGGCGACCTCGGCCGGGGTGTCCGCGACGGCCGACTTCTCCTCGCCGCGGAAGGTGAACTTGGCGTCCTTGCCCTCGCCCTCGACGTCGACGACGACGATGTGGCCGGCCCGCAGCTCGCCGAAGAGGATCTTCTCGGAGAGGTGGTCCTCGATCTCGCGCTGGATGGTGCGGCGCAGCGGACGGGCGCCCAGGATCGGGTCGTAGCCGCGCTTGGCCAGCAGCTTCTTGGCCTCGACGCTGAGCTCCAGGCCCATGTCCTTGTCCTTGAGCCGCTCGTCCACCTTGTCGATCATGAGGTCGACGATCTGGATGATGTCTTCCTCGGACAGCTGGTGGAACACCACGATGTCGTCGACACGGTTCAGGAACTCGGGGCGGAAGTGCTGCTTGAGCTCCTCGCCGACCTTCGCCTTCATCCGCTCGTACCCGGTCTGGGTGTCACCCGTGGCCGCGAAGCCCAGGTTGAAGCCCTTCGAGATGTCCCGGGTGCCGAGGTTGGTCGTCATGATGATGACGGTGTTCTTGAAGTCGACCACGCGGCCCTGGGAGTCGGTCAGGCGACCGTCCTCCAGGATCTGGAGCAGCGAGTTGAAGATGTCCGGGTGGGCCTTCTCGACCTCGTCGAAGAGGACGACCGAGAACGGCTTGCGGCGGACCTTCTCGGTCAGCTGGCCGCCCTCCTCGTAGCCCACGTACCCGGGCGGGGAGCCGAACAGCCGGGAGACGGTGTGCTTCTCGGAGAACTCGGACATGTCGAGCGCGATCAGCGCGTCCTCGTCGCCGAACAGGAACTCCGCCAGCGTCTTGGACAGCTCGGTCTTACCGACACCGGACGGGCCGGCGAAGATGAACGAACCGCCGGGGCGCTTCGGGTCCTTGAGGCCCGCACGGGTGCGCCGGATGGCCTGGGAGAGCGCCTTGATGGCGTCCTTCTGGCCGATGACGCGCTTGTGCAGCTCGTCCTCCATGCGCAGCAGGCGGGACGTCTCCTCCTCGGTCAGCTTGAAGACCGGGATGCCGGTGGCGGTGGCCAGGACCTCGGCGATGAGCTCCTCGTTGACCTCCGCGACGACGTCCATGTCGCCGGCCTTCCACTCCTTCTCGCGCTTGGCCTTGGCCTGCAGGAGCTGCTTCTCGTCGTCGCGCAGGGACGCGGCCTTCTCGAAGTCCTGCGCGTCGATCGCGCTCTCCTTCTCGCGGCGCACGTCGGCGATCTTCTCGTCGAACTCGCGCAGGTCCGGCGGCGCGGTCATCCGGCGGATGCGCATCCGGGAACCGGCCTCGTCGATCAGGTCGATCGCCTTGTCCGGCAGGAAGCGGTCCGAGATGTACCGGTCGGCCAGGGTGGCGGCGGCGACCAGGGCGGCGTCCGTGATGGAGACCCGGTGGTGGGCCTCGTAGCGGTCGCGCAGGCCCTTGAGGATCTCGATGGTGTGCGGCAGCGAGGGCTCCGCGACCTGGATCGGCTGGAAGCGGCGCTCCAGCGCGGCGTCCTTCTCCAGGTGCTTGCGGTACTCGTCCAGGGTGGTGGCACCGATGGTCTGCAGCTCGCCGCGGGCCAGCATCGGCTTGAGGATGCTGGCGGCGTCGATGGCGCCCTCGGCGGCGCCCGCGCCGACCAGGGTGTGCAGCTCGTCGATGAACAGGATGATGTCGCCGCGGGTGCGGATCTCCTTGAGCACCTTCTTCAGGCGCTCCTCGAAGTCACCGCGGTAGCGCGAGCCGGCCACCAGGGCGCCCAGGTCCAGCGTGTAGAGCTGCTTGTCCTTGAGCGTCTCCGGGACCTCGCCCTTGACGATCGCCTGCGCCAGGCCCTCGACCACGGCGGTCTTGCCGACGCCGGGCTCACCGATCAGCACCGGGTTGTTCTTGGTGCGGCGGGACAGCACCTGCATGACCCGCTCGATCTCCTTCTCGCGCCCGATGACCGGGTCGAGCTTGGCCTCGCGGGCGGCCTGGGTGAGGTTGCGGCCGAACTGGTCCAGGACCAGCGAGGTCGACGGGGTGCCCTCGGCGGGCCCGCCGGCGGTGGCCGACTCCTTGCTGCCGCCGGTCTGGTAGCCGGAGAGCAGCTGGATGACCTGCTGGCGCACCCGGTTGAGGTCGGCGCCCAGCTTCACCAGGACCTGGGCGGCGACGCCCTCGCCCTCGCGGATCAGGCCGAGCAGGATGTGCTCGGTGCCGATGTAGTTGTGGCCGAGCTGAAGGGCCTCGCGGAGCGACAGCTCCAGGACCTTCTTCGCCCGGGGGGTGAAGGGAATGTGACCGGACGGGGCCTGCTGGCCCTGGCCGATGATCTCCTCGACCTGCTGGCGAACGGCCTCAAGAGAAATCCCGAGGCTCTCCAGGGCCTTGGCGGCGACGCCCTCGCCCTCGTGGATCAGACCCAGGAGGATGTGCTCGGTGCCGATGTAGTTGTGGTTGAGCATCCGGGCTTCTTCCTGAGCCAGGACGACAACCCGCCGCGCGCGGTCGGTGAACCTCTCGAACATCGTTTATCGCTCCTCAGAGCGGTCGGGCAGTTCGGGGTCCGTCCCCGCCCTGTCCTTCCGCATGCTAGTCCCGCTCAGCGGCGCGGCCCACGGATTCACTCCCCGGTAGAGGAGCGAGATGCTGCGCGACCAGCCGACACCAATCCCAACCTGATGCTGGGAATCGGTGTTCCCACAGGCGGGCCGGATGCACCGGATTCCGCTACGCCATCGGCGAACACGTGCCGCCGGGGGCGTGGCCGGAACCGTCCGGCCGGTCGCACATACTGCCCCTGGACGGGCCGAAGAACCCGTCCACCTGCATTCATACCCGGTATCGGGGCGGTTCTCGCGCAGTTTCCGTGGTGGCGGTGTTCGCCTGGCGAGAAGTCGGGCCGTACTGGCGGCGGTTGAACGGTGGCCGAGTGGCCGGTGGGCCGACCCGGTGGTGTCGGCGTTACCGCTTCGCTCTTACAGCGTTGCACAGCCGGTGATTGTTCCGCCGCCCGAGCGGCCGCCCGGGCAGTGGCCCGGCGGGCGGCTCGGACGGCGTTCCGGACCCGGGCCCGGGCACGCGCCGCGGGGCGCGGAGGAGTTCCCTCCGCGCCCCGTGCGTGTCAGCGCGGCGCCGTCGTCCGGCCGCCGGGGCCCCGCACCCGCTCCGGCGGTCCTGCGGCGCCGGGATCAGGACGCGTTGGCCTGCTCGTAGGCCTCGCGGACGTTGCTCGGCACCCGGCCGCGGTCGTTGACGTCCATGCCCTGCTCCTTGGCCCAGGCGCGGATCTTGGCGGTGTCCGGCGCGCCGCCGGACGGACGCGCCGCACCGCCGCGGGCCGGACGGCGGGCGCCGGCGAGCCGGCCGCTCTGCTTGCGGCCCTTCTCCACGTACGGCGCCAGCAGGCCGCGGAGCTTGTCCGCGTTGGCGCTCTTCAGGTCGATCTCGTAGGCAACGCCGTCGAGCGCGAACGTCACCGTCTCGTCCGCCGAACCGCCGTCGAGATCGTCTTCAAGAATGACCTGCACCCTCTGTGCCACGGGCTTCCCTTTCCGCTAAACGACCCATTGCCTGAGGAAAGGAAAGCGCCTTTCTCCGGAAAACACAAACCCTTGACCCCGATGGAGCGGCTCAGAGGTGCAGCAGCATGCGCGAGTTGCCCAGAGTGTTGGGCTTCACGCGCTCCAGGTCGAGGAACTCGGCGACGCCTTCATCGTACGAGCGGAGGAGTTCTTCATAGACATCCGTAGCGATCGCCGCCGGGTCTGTCGTACCATCATCGGTTTCCTGGAGCTCGCCGATCTCGACGAAACCGTGTTTCGCGAAGAAGGCGACCTCGAACGTCAAGCAGAAAATCCGACGGACGCCCAGCCAGCGTGCCGTCTGCACCAGCTTCTCCAGCAGCACGTGCCCGATCCCGGTGCCGCGGACGGCCGGATCGACCGCGAGCGTGCGGACCTCGGCGAGGTCCTCCCACATCACGTGCAGCGCGCCGCAGGCCACCACCGTGCCGTCGTCGTCGCGCTCGGCGACCCAGAACTCCTGGACGGATTCGAACAGTGTGACTGTGGGCTTGTCCAGCAGAATGCCGTGTCGTGCGTAGTCGTCGATGAGCCTGCGTACTGCCCGAACGTCCGTGGTCCGCGCCCGGCGGATGGTGACCTCCATGGTCGGGACGTTATCGCGCCGATCCCGGTTCCGTCCCGCCGGTATCCGAACCCGGGTCCGCGGAATCCGGGCCGGCCGGATCGGGCGGGAACAGCGCGGCCACCCGCAACGCGTCCCGGAGCGCTTCGCGTTGCTCGGGCGACATCAGGCCGAAGAAGTGCACCAGGGCCGCCGCCGGATTGTCGCTGGTGGCCCAGGCGTCGTTCATCAGGGCCGCCGTGTACGCCTCACGCGAGGAGACCGGTTCATATCGATAGGCCCGGCCGACCCGCTCGCGGCGCAGCCAGCCCTTTCTGTGGAGCTTGTCCAGGACGGTCATCACCGTGGTGTACGCGATTTCGCGTTCCGACCGCAGATCCAGGAGAACCTCGCGAACCGTCACCGGTCGGTTCCACTGCCAGACCCGGGTCATGATGGCGTTCTCAAGTTCGCCGAGTTGCCGGACCATAGTGCGGCCAGGATAGGGAGTGAATGGGGCAAATCTTGTGAAGTGCGCCAAACCGGCGCGCCGCCACCCCCGGGAATCGGGAATGGCGGCGCGTGGTCGTCCGGAGCGTCCGGCGGGGTCAGTCGAGGTCTTCCTTGGCCCGCTGGGCCCCGCCCTGGCTGCGGACGATGGCCCGCACCAGGAACCCGAAGCCGATCGCCATGACCAGCGGCGGCACGATCGCGCTGACGTAGTCCATCAGGTCACTCCTCCTCGGTCTTCTCCGCCGTCGCGGCGGAAGCCTTCGGCTCCGGCTTCACCAGCGGGAAGAGCACCGTCTCCCGGATGTTCTTGCCGGTCAGCAGCATGATCAGGCGGTCCACGCCGAGGCCGAGGCCACCGGTCGGGGGCATCGCGTACTCCAGGGCGCGCAGGAAGTCCTCGTCCACCTGCATCGCCTCGACGTCGCCGCCGGCCGCCAGCAGGGACTGGGCGGTGAGGCGGGCGCGCTGCTCGACCGGGTCGACCAGCTCGGAGTAGGCGGTGCCGATCTCCGTCCCGAAGATCACCAGGTCCCACTTCTCGGCCACGCCGGGCTGCGAGCGGTGCTGGCGGGTCAGCGGGGAGACCTCGGTCGGGTAGTCCTTGATGAAGGTCGGCCGGACGGCGTTCTCCTCCAGCAGGCGCTCGACCATCTCCAGCACGATCTGGCCGTGGCCCCAGTCCTTCTCGAACGGGATGCCGTGCTCGGCGGCCAGCTTGCGCAGCTCCTCGACGCTGGTCTCCGGGGTGACCTCGGTGCCCAGGCGGGCGGAGATGCCCGGGTAGACCCGGACCTCCTCCCACGGCTCGGCCAGGTCGATCTCGTGCTCGACGCCGTGCGCGTCCACGCCCTTGATCACCGTGGTGCCCAGCGCGTCCCGGGCCGCGTTGACGATCGTCTCGCGGATCAGCGCGGCCTGGGTGTCGTAGTCGCCGTAGGCCTCGTACGACTCCAGCGAGGTGAACTCCGGGTTGTGGGTGGAGTCCGCGCCCTCGTTGCGGAAGTTGCGGTTGATCTCGAAGACCTTCTCGGCGCCGCCGACCACCAGCCGCTTGAGGTACAGCTCGGGGGCGATGCGCATGTAGAGGTCGATGTCGTACGCGTTGATGTGGGTCTTGAACGGACGCGCGTTGGCGCCGCCGTGCACCGGCTGGAGCATCGGGGTCTCGACCTCGATGTAGCCCTGGTCCTCGTAGGTGCGGCGGATCGAGCGGACGACCTTGCTGCGCAGGTGCAGGATCTCGCGGGCCTCGGGGTTGACGATCAGGTCCACGTAGCGCTGGCGGACCCGGGCCTCCGGGTCGGTCAGGCCCTTGTGCTTGTCCGGCAGCGGGCGCAGGCACTTGGCGGTGAGCTCCCAGCGGTCCACCATCACGGACAGCTCGCCGCGCTTGGAGGTGATCACCTCGCCCTCGACGCCGACCTGGTCGCCGAGGTCGATGTCGGTCTTCCAGGCGGCCAGCCGCTCCGGGCCCAGCTTGTCCAGGGAGAACATCACCTGGAGGTCGCCGGTGCCGTCGCGCAGGGTGGCGAAGCAGAGCTTGCCGCCGGTGCGGGAGAGGATCACGCGGCCGGTCACGCCGGCTCGCTCGCCGGTCGCGGTGTCCGGCTCCAGGTCGGGGTGCTTGGCACGCAGGTCCGCGATGGTGGTGGTGCGGGGGAATCCGACCGGGTACGGGTCGACGCCGGCCGCCCGGAGCCGGTCCAGCTTCTCGCGCCGGACGCGCATCTGCTCGGGAAGGTCGTCGGTCGCGGGAACAAGGCTCTGATCGCTCACCCCACAAGGGTAGCCAGCCACACACGGTGCTCCGCGCCGGGATGACGCCGAGAGGGGAGGCCGCGGCGGCGGCCTCCCCTCGGACGTGTCCTCGAACTCCCCCGGAACGGGCGCGGACCGCTCAGCCGGTGCCGGTGGCGAGCTCGATGTCCTCGGGGTCCGGCTCGGCGGGCGGAGCGGGGTGGGCCGCGGGCTTGGGGCGGCGGCCGAACAGCTCGGCGGGGGTGGGCATCCGGTGCGGACGGGGCGGGTTCTGCGCGGGGGCGGGCTGCTCCGGGCGGGAGTCGGTGCTGCTCATGGTGGTCCGTCCTCCTACAGGGGTGGGGTGACTGTGCGGCGGTGCGGCGGGGCTCGGTACGGCCACCAGGTGGCGGTGCTGTGCGCCGGCGAGGGCGAGCCGCTCGCGGACGGCGGCCTCGGCCAGCGCGTGGCAGCGCCCGGCCAGCCGGGAGCGGCGGGCCCGCTCGCCGTGGCCGCAGGGCTGGCGGCTCAGCCCGCGCAGGGCGGTGAGGTCCTCCGGTCCGGGCAGGTACCCGTCGGACACCGCCTCCTCCAGCCGCTCCAGGTAGCCGGGGGCGCTGCCGGGCAGGGCGGAGCGGTAGCGCCCGAGGTCGTCGAGCAGGAAGGCGCGCAGGCGGCCGCCCTCCTGGACGGCCTCGTCGATCGCCTCGGTCAGGCGCAGCGCGTCCTGGACGTCCTCCGCCCAGAGTTCGGCGCCCGGCCCGGCGAAGGCCGGCCGGTCGGGCCGCTGGAGGTGGACGGGGACGGAGGGGTGCAGGGCTTGGGCGAGGGCGCGGCGCAGCACGCGGACTTCGTCGGCGCTGAAGGCCATGCCGCCGCGCGATCCGTGTGGCGTAGGCATGGGCTGACACTACGTGAGGAATATCCGATTTGTCGGTAGCGTCGCGGCCGAACCGCCCGCGTTCCGGCTCGGCGAAGAAGCGTTTCGTCTCCGCCTGTAACGCCGCCCCGGGCGCACCCGGTCATCCAGGTGTCAGGGGAGAACGAACGAGGGGGCCGGGCAGGATGCGACCGGACGGTCAGGAGAAGGCGGCCCGGGGCCGGCGGCGGGACGAGGACTTCCAGGACTTCGCGGCCTCCCGGGCCCGCCCGCTCTACCGGTCCGCCTGCCTGCTCACCGGCGGGGACACCCACCTCGCCGAGGACCTGGTGCAGGAGGCGCTCGGACGGATCTACGTCCAGTGGCACCGCACCTCCTGGTTCGCCTCCAAACCCCGGATCGACAACCCGGCGGGATACGCCCACACGGTGCTGGTACGGGTCTTCCTGTCGCACCGCGGCCGCCGCTCCAGCGGCGAGCGGCCGGTCGACGCGGTGCCGGACGGCGCGGCGCCGCAGGGCGACCCGGAACTTCGGCTGACCCTGCTCGACGCGCTCGGCCGGCTCGCGCCGCGCGACCGGGCGGTGCTGGTGCTCCGCTACTGGGAGGACCGCAGCGTCGAGGAGACCGCCGGGATCCTGCGCAGCACCCCGGGCGCCGTCCGGACCCAGGCGTTCCGCGCCCTCGGCCGGATCCGCGCCGTCCTCGGCGACGGCATCGGGGAACTCGCCGAGCGCTGAGCCGGCGGCGCCGCACGACACTTCGACCCATTTGGCAGAGAGGCTGGTTCAGCATGTCCGCAGAACACGACGGTCCCGACGAGCGGTTCGAGCGGGCCTTCACCGCGGCCCTCGGACAGGCCGGTGAGGCCTTCGACACCGAGGCCGGACCACTGGTCGACACCGGCTGGTCGCACGGCCGCCGGCTGCGCCGCAGGCGGCGGGCCGGAGCGGTGGCGGGCACCGCCCTCGCGCTGGCCCTGGTCGGGGTGGGCGGAG
The DNA here is from genome assembly GCF_042792155.1 of Kitasatospora sp. NPDC056651. Classification (NCBI taxonomy): domain Bacteria; kingdom Bacillati; phylum Actinomycetota; class Actinomycetes; order Kitasatosporales; family Streptomycetaceae; genus Kitasatospora; species Kitasatospora sp. NPDC056651. The sequence goes on from NZ_JBHTWX010000039.1 coordinate 60,669, forward strand.
CCGCGCTCGGCGGCCTGCTGCCCGGGCCCGGTACGACGGCGGTCGGCGCGGCGTCGGGCGGGTCGCCGAGCGCCGCCGCCACCCCGGTCAGCGGACCGGAGTTCCAGCGGATGCTCACCGAACTCCTGCCGCCGGGAACCGTGGTGGAGGCCGAGGGCCGGGGGACGGAGAGCGGCACCCCGCAGGTGCGGCTGACCCTGGACGACGGCCACGGCCGGGCGCAGTACCTGATGTGGATCACCCGGGTCGGGATCGGCGAGGTCGGCTGCCCGGCCGGAGCGCCCGCCGGGGACGCGTGCACCGACACCGCCCTGGCGGACGGTGCCCGGCTGCGCCTCTACCAGGCCGCCACCCGGGACGGGGAGCCGGCCGGCTCGAAGACCTGGTCCGCGGTGGTGACCGGGAAGGGCTACCAGCTGATGCTCCAGGAGTGGAACCGCGAGCCGCTGAGGCAGGACACCCCGATCACCCGGACCGACCCGCCGCTGACCGTGGACCAGCTCGGCAAGGTGGCGACGGACCCGCGGTGGAAGGCGGTCGCGGCGGCCCTGCCCCCGGACGCGGTGGTCGGGTGGCAGGTCACGCTCACCTCGACCCCGGGATCCGTCGGGGTCGTCGTTCCGCCGGGCCCGACCCTCATCCCGCCGGGCGTCCTGCCGACGGCCCCGCCGCTCGCCCCGACACCCGCTCCCTGAGCGCCGCTCAGCCGGCGGCGGTGGGCCGGTTGCGCTCGTACACCAGGCGCAGGCCGATCAGGGTCAGCCAGGGCTCGTGCACGTCGATGGTGGTGGCCTCGCCGAGGACCAGGGGCGCGAGGCCGCCGGTGGCGATCACCTGGACGTCGTCCGGGTCCTTGGCCAGCTCCCGCGCCATCCGCTCGACCAGGCCGTCGACCTGCCCGGCGAAGCCGTAGAGGATGCCGGACTGCATGCCCTCGACGGTGTTCTTCCCGATCACGTTGCGGGGTCGGGCCAGCTCGATCTTGCGCAGCTGGGCGCCGCGGACGCCGAGCGCCTCGACCGAGATCTCGATGCCGGGGGCGATCGCGCCGCCGACGTAGTCGCCGCGGGCGTTGACGGCGTCGAAGGTGGTCGCGGTGCCGAAGTCGACCACGATGCACGGGCCGCCGTACAGGTGGTTGGCGGCCAGCGCGTTGACGATCCGGTCCGCGCCGACCTCCTTGGGGTTGTCCATCAGGACGTGCACCCCGGTCTTCACGCCGGGCTCCACGATCACCGCGGGGACGTCGCCGTAGTAGCGGCGGGTCACCTCGCGGAGCTCGTGGAGCACGGCGGGGACGGAGGAGCAGATCGCCAGGCCCTCCACGGCGGCCTCCCGGACCGCGGTGTGGTTGCCCATCAACCCCTGTAGCAGCACCGCCAGTTCATCGGCCGTGCGGCGCGGATCGGTGGAGATCCGCCAGTGTTCCGCCACGTCCTCGCCGTCGAACAGGCCGAGCGTGGTCTGGGTGTTGCCGACGTCGATGGTGAGGAGCACGGGGACGCTTTCTGCGAGTCGGGACGGGGCTGTGCTCGATCTGACGGTCAGGCGCGCAGGTCCAGGCCGATGTCCAGGACCGGCGAGGAGTGGGTGAGCGCGCCCACGGCCAGGTAGTCGACACCAGTCTGGGCGACCTCGCGCGCGCCGGCCAGGGTCAGTCCGCCGGAGGCCTCCAGCTTCGCCCGGCCGGCCACCAGCGCGACGGCCTCCTTCAGCTGGTCGACGGTGAAGTTGTCCAGCAGGATCAGGTCCGCCCCGGCCTCCAGCACCGGCGGGATCTGCTCCAGCGAGTCCACCTCGACCTCGACCGGCAGCTCCGGGTACGCGGCCCGGACGGCCCGGAAGGCCTCGGCCACGCCGCCGGCCGCGACCACGTGGTTGTCCTTCACCAGCGCGGCGTCCGAGAGCGCCATCCGGTGGTTGGCGCCGCCGCCGCAGCGCACCGCGAACTTCTCCAGCGCGCGCAGGCCCGGGGTGGTCTTGCGGGTGTCCCGGACCACCGCGCCGGTGCCCTCCAGGGCGTCCGCCCAGGCGCGGGTCGCGGTGGCGATGCCGGACAGGTGGCAGAGCAGGTTGAGCGCGCTGCGCTCGGCGGTCAGCAGGTCACGGGTGCGGGAGCGGACCGAGAGCAGCACCTGGCCGGCCGCCACCCGGTCGCCGTCCTCGACGTGCCGCTCGACCTCGAACTCCTCCTCGCAGATCAGCGAGACGACGGCCTCGGCGACCCGCAGGCCGGCCACCACGCCGGCCTGGCGGGCGGTGAAGTCGGCGGTCGCGACGGCCTCGGCGGGCACGGTCGCCACCGAGGTGACGTCCTCGCCGCCGGCCAGGTCCTCGGCCAGCGCCAGGGTGGCGATGTCCTCGACCTCGACCGGGTCCAGCCCGGCGCGCTCCAGCAGCTCGGCCAGCTGCGGGTCCAGGCCGGTCTCGTAGCCCTCGCCGTCCCCGCAGGCGCAGCCGTCGCCGCAGCCGTCCGGGTCGGCCAGGGGGAGTTCCTCGTGGGAGTGGGTCATGGTCCTACTGCTCCTCAGGGGTGCTGACGGGGCCGCCGGCGGCGGCGAGGGTGGTGATCAGGTGGCGCCGCCAGTGGGCGTCGTCGCGTTCGGGGAAGTCCTCGCGCCAGTGGCCGCCACGGGTCTCCTCGCGCTGCGCGGCGGCCGCGACCAGGGCGGTGGCGACCAGCAGCAGGTTGGCGGCCTCCCAGGTCTCCACCCGGGGGTCGGCCGGCTTCTCCTCGGCCATGTGGCAGCGGGCCTGCTCGGCGAGCAGCGCCAGCCCGGCCGCGGCGTCGGCCAGCGAGGCGGCCGAGCGCAGGACGCCCGCGCCGCGCGACATCAGCCGCTGGATCTCGGCGCGCGCCTCGGAGGCCGGCAGCGGCACCGGCCGGGCGGCCCGCGCGGCGGCGACGTCGACGGTGCGCTCGGGAAGTTCGCCCGCCGCGTGGCGCTCGGCCAGGTCGGCGGCGATCCGCTCGGCGAAGACCAGGCCCTCCAGCAGGGAGTTGGAGGCCAGCCGGTTGGCGCCGTGCACGCCGGTGCAGGCGACCTCGCCGCAGGCGTACAGGCCGGGGACGGAGGTGCGGCCGTGCCGGTCGGTGCGGACGCCGCCGGCGGCGTGGTGCGCGGCCGGGGCGATCGGAATCGGCTCGGTGACCGGGTCGATGCCGTGGGAGCGGCAGGACGCCAGGATGGTGGGGAAGCGGTGCTCCCACATCTCGGCGCCGAAGTGCCGCCCGTCCAGGTACATGTGGTCGGCGCCCCGCTCCTGCATGCGCCGGGTGATCGCCTTGGCGACGATGTCGCGCGGGGCGAGTTCGGCCAGTTCGTGCTGCCCGACCATGAAGCGCACGCCGTCGGCGTCCACCAGGTGGGCGCCCTCGCCGCGCACGGCCTCGGAGACCAGCGGCTGCTGGCCCGCGGCGTCCGGGCCGAGCCAGAGCACGGTCGGGTGGAACTGGACGAACTCCAGGTCGGCGGCGGCGGCGCCGGCCCGCAGGGCCAGGGCCACGCCGTCGCCGGTGGAGACGGCCGGGTTGGTGGTGGCGGAGAAGACCTGGCCCAGGCCGCCGGTGGCGAGCACCACCGCGCGGGCCCGGACGGCGCCGACGCCGTCGCGCTGGCCCTCGCCCATCACGTGCAGGGTGAGGCCGGCGGTGTGGCCCTCGGCGTCGGTCAGCAGGTCGAGGACGAGCGCGTGCTCGATCAGTTCGAGGTCCGGGTCGCTGCGGACGGCGGCGACCAGGGCGCGGGAGACCTCCGCGCCGGTGGCGTCCCCGCCGGCGTGCACGATCCGGTGGCGGTGGTGGCCGCCCTCGCGGGTGAGCAGGATCTCGCCGTCCTCGTCGCGGTCGAAGGCGGCGCCGACCGCGATCAGCCGGCGGACGGCGTCCGGGCCCTCGGTGACCAGGGTGCGGACGGCCTCCTCGTCGCAGACGCCGGCGCCGGCCACCAGGGTGTCGTCCAGGTGCTGCTCCGGGGTGTCCCCCTCGCCCAGGGCGGCGGCTATGCCGCCCTGGGCCCAGCGGGTGGAGCCCTCGTCCAGCATCGCCTTGGTGACCACCATGGCCCGCAGGCCGGCCTTGCGGACGTTGAGGGCGACGGTGAGGCCGGCGATGCCGGAGCCGACCACGACCACGTCGGTGGTGGCGGTCCAGCCCGGGGCCGGGGCGGTGAGGCGGTGCTTGGACATGGGTGGGTGGCTCCTTCAGCGCGAGGCGGCGTCGGCCGCGCCGTTGCCGTCACGGTACGCCGCGTCCCCGCGCAGCAGTCCGCTGCCCTCCGGTGCTTCGGCCGGGTCCCCGCCCAGGGAGGTGATCCGGTTCTGCCCGTCCACGAAGACGATCTTCGGCTCGTAGCCCTTGGCCTCGGCCGTGTCCATCTGCCCGTAGGCGATGAGGATGACCAGGTCGCCGGGGTGGACCAGGCGGGCGGCGGCGCCGTTGATGCCGATCACGCCGGAGCCGCGCGGGCCGGCGATGGTGTAGGTCTCCAGCCGGGCGCCGTTGTCGATGTCGACGATGTGGACCAGCTCGCCGGGGAGCAGGTCGGCGGCGTCGAGCAGGTCCTCGTCCACCGTGACGGAGCCGACGTAGTGCAGGTCGGCCTGGGTCACGGTGGCCCGGTGGATCTTGGACTTGAGCATGGTGCGGAGCATTGCGGGTCACGCCTCCTGTGAGTGCATGCCTGAAGGGGGTCTTGCTGCGGTGGTGCGCAGTGGGTCCTGCCTGGCGGTGGATTCAGCGCCGGACGGTCATCCGCCTGGCGGCAGATTCAGCGCCAAACGGTCATCCGCCTAGCGGCAGATGACGTGGACGTTGTCGATCAGGCGGGTCGGGCCCACCTTCGCGGCGACGGCCAGCACGGCCTCGCCCTGGAAGTCCTCCGCCGCCTCGGAGAAGTCGTGCGGGTCGATCAGGGCGAGGTAGTCCAGGGTGATGCCCTCGGCGCCGTCCAGGGCGGCCGCGGCGGCCTCGCGGACGGCCTTCGGGCCCTTCGCGCCGGCGTCCCGGCCGGCGAACAGGGCCTTGGACAGGGTGAGCGCGCGCTCGCGCTCCTCCGCCGAGAGGTACTGGTTGCGCGAGGACAGCGCCAGGCCGTCCTCCTCGCGGATGGTCGGCACGCCGACGATCTCGACGTCGAAGTCCAGGTCGGCGACCATCCGCCGGATGATCGCCAGCTGCTGGGCGTCCTTCTCGCCGAAGAAGGCGAAGTCCGGGTCGGTGATGTGCAGCAGCTTGGCGACCACGGTCAGCACGCCGTCGAAGTGGCCGGGCCGGGTGGCGCCCTCGTAGCGCTCGCCCATCGGGCCGGCCACCAGGCGCACCTGCGGCTCGCCGTTCGGGTAGACCTCGTCGACGGACGGCGCGAAGACCACGTCGGCGCCGTTCTCCTCGGCCAGCCTCAGGTCGGCGTCGAGGGTGCGCGGGTAGCGCTCCAGGTCCTCGGTCGGGCCGAACTGGAGCGGGTTGACGAAGACCGTCACGGCGACCCGGCCGTCCCGGCCGACCTGCTTGCGGGCGGCCCGGATCAGCGCGGCGTGGCCCTCGTGCAGCGCGCCCATGGTCATCACGACGGCGTTGTCGACCGGCTGCTCGTCCGGCCAGAACGCGGCCTCGAAGTCGTCCACGGTGCGGGTCAGGACGGCCCGGTGGACCTTCGGCGTCCGCTGGGGCTTGTTCGACTGCTTACCGCGTGCCATCTACCGCTTCTCCTCGTTCAGTACGTCCAGCAGCGCAGCCGCCGACGTTTCGTCGATCGTCCCGTTGGCGAGCGCCCGCTGGGCGGTGGCGCGGGCCATCGCCCGGTAGGCCGCCGGGATGTCCGGGGACACCGTACTGAGCTGCGCCAGGTGGCGCCGTACGGTGCCCTGGTCGCCCCGGGCGACCGGGCCGGTGAGGGCCGCGTCGCCGGAGCGCAAGCTGTTGTCCAGGGCGGCGCCCAGCAGCGGGCCGAGCATCCGGCCGGGCTCGGCGACGCCGGCCGCGCGCAGCAGTTCCATCGCCTGCGCGACCAGGGTGACCAGGTGGTTCGCGCCGTGCGCGAGGGCGGTGTGGTAGAGCGGGCGGACCTCCTCGGGGACCCACTCGGGCTCGCCGCCCATCTCCACCACCAGGGCCTCGGCGACCGGCCGCAGCTCCTCGGGGGCGGTGACGCCGAACGGGCAGCCGGCCAGCCGGGCCAGGTCCACCGAGGTGCCGGTGAAGGTCATCGCCGGGTGCAGGGCCAGCGGCAGCGCCCCGGCCCGGGTGGCGGGTTCCAGGACGGCGACGCCGTGCGCGCCGGAGGTGTGCACCAGCAGCTGGCCGGGACGGACCGCGCCGGTGGCGGCCAGCCCGGTCACCAGGTCGGCCAGCGTGTCGTCCGGGACGGTCAGCAGCACCAGGTCCGCGGCGGCCAGCACCTGCGGCGGGGTGACGATCCGCACGCCCGGCAGCAGCGCCTCGGCGCGGCGGCGCGAAGCGGCGGACACCCCGGAGGCGGCGACCACGGTGTGCCCGGCGAGCTGGAGGGCCGCGCCCAGCGCGGGGCCGACCCGGCCGGTGCCGACCACGCCGACGGCCAGCCGGGCCGGGCGGTTGCCGGGGTCGCTGGGATCACCGAGCGGGGCGAAGTCGGCGAAGTCGGACGAACTCATGTCCACCCTTGTCCTGAATGACCGTTCCGGTCCACCTGTGGGTACCGGACGTACCGCCCCAGTGTACGGGCGGGGTCAGTCGGCGGCCCCGGCGCGGATCAGCCCGGCCTCGTACGCCAGCACCACCGCCTGGACCCGGTCGCGCAGGCCGAGCTTGGCCAGGATCCGGCCGACGTGGGTCTTCACGGTGGCCTCGGAGAGCACCAGCCGGGCCGCGATCTCGCCGTTCGAGAGCCCCTGGGCGACCAGCAGGAACACCTCCCGCTCGCGCTCGGTCAGCGGACCGATGACGTCCGAGCCGGGTGCGCTGTGCGGGGTGGGCAGCACCTCGGCGAAGCGGTCGATCATCCGGCGGGTGGTGGTCGGCGCGACCACCGCGTCCCCGCCGTGCACCGCGCGGATCGCGGCCACCAGCTCGGTCGGCGGGACGTCCTTGAGGAGGAAGCCGCTGGCACCGGCCTTGAGCGCGGCGAAGGCGTACTCGTCCAGGTCGAAGGTGGTGAGGATGAGCACGTGCGGGGCGTTCGGGAGCGGGCTGCCGTCCTCGGACAGGCAGATCCGGCGGGTCGCCTGCACGCCGTCCAGCCGCGGCATCCGGACGTCCATCAGGATCACGTCGACCTCGGTGTGCCGCAGCCTCTCCAGGGCCTGCGCGCCGTCGCCCGCCTCGGCGGCGATCTCGATGTCGCCCTGTGACTGGAGGATCATCCGGAATCCGGTGCGCAGCAGTTCCTGGTCGTCGACGAGCATCACGCGGATGGTCAAGGTGGGACTCCTTGGACGGGGGTGGACGGCGGACCGGGCCGGGCCGTGTCTAGTGGGCCGCCTTGAGGGGGAGGGTGGCGCGGATGCGGAAGCCGCCGCCGGGGCGTGGGCCGATGTCGAGGCTGCCGCTGAC
>NZ_JBHTWX010000040.1:0-67306 GCF_042792155.1 Kitasatospora sp. NPDC056651
CTCGGGCTGGGGCTGGACTGCCCCGGTGCTCCCGCTGTCGGCCCCGCGCTCGCGGGGGTTGCTCCTGCCTCGGGCACTCGTCGCTGTGGTCGTCGGCGTCGGCCCCGCGCTCGCGGGGGTTGTTGCTCCATCTACTCCCGGATCGTCTACCGACTCACCTCGTCGGCCCCGCGCTCGCGGGGGTTGCTCCGCCGCCCGTCGTTCATGGTGGTCACCGCCGCCGTCGGCCCCGCGCTCGCGGGGGTTGCTCCCCGCCGGGGTGGATATCCACCTCGCAGTTGAGGTCAGCCCCGCGCTCGCGGGGGTTGCTCCATCTACTCCCGGATCGTCTACCGACTCACCTCGTCGGCCCCGCGCTCGCGGGGGTTGCTCCGCCGAGACCGGTATCCACCTCGACTTCGTCACGTCGGCCCCGCGCTCGCGGGGGTTGCTCCAGGTCGAGAAGACCCCCGACACCGAGTGGGACGTCGGCCCCGCGCTCGCGGGGGTTGCTCCAGCACCACGGGCACGGGCACGGCGGCCGGCACGTTGGCCCCGCGCTCGCGGGGGTTGTTCCTCGGCCTGGCCCATGTGGGCGCTGCCGGTAGTGTCGGCCCCGCGCTCGCGGGGGTTACTCCGGGCTCCATTTCGCGCTGAACCAGTTCGAGGGGTCGGCCCCGCGCTCGCGGGGGTTGCTCCCCAATACGGACCGCTGCCGCCCGTCAGCCGCATCGGACCCAAGCTCGCGGGAGTTGCTCTGAAAGGACCCGAGATGACCGAGGACCAGCCCCATCGGCCCCGCGCTCACGGGGATCGATCATCCGACACTTGGGTCACGGCAAGGGCGCCATGGCATCACGCCGGACTCGGGCGGATGGAAGGGGTACGGGTAGGAACGGACAGGCTCGTGGCTCACTTCTGGCACACGAAGCAGATCCAGCGGTCACCGTCGCGGACGGACCAGCCGTTTCCCCTCTTGTATCAGGACTTCCGGCCAGCCGGTGTTCTTCAAGTTGCCATACGCTCATCCACCTTGGGGCTGCGCTCAAAAGACAACCGATTGCTCTGGCTGTCCATGAGGCGAGTACAGCAGTCACGACCGTTCGTGATCGCGATTTCGGTGATGCTTCGTCAGTCCGGCACGGAAGGTGATCCAGAACCCGATTTCAGCCGTTGCCGACACTCGTCTCCACCTGAAAGACAGCCAGTCTCAACAACGAGGCCAAAGGGCGGTGGAGTCTCCTCTTGATGCACGGGGCAACGTCCGCCTCGGTCTTGTGGATCTCACCCATCGATGTCGAACAGCCAGCCACGCGATAACCGACAGCGGCACCCGGGGTCCGGCACCCAGCCAGGCGACCAACAGTCGTCCATCGGGCCGAGACAGCACGGGCAGGTCATGCAGGCCTGCAATGTCTATTTGATGTTTACTGAGTCTTTTATGTTCTCCGCGTTGACCGCAGAGACGGTTCGACATGGAATTTCACGATCGCCTGACGTTATGAGCCTCCATCGGTCTGAACAGGCCCGCCGAAGAGCTGCCGCCGCTCCCAGTTCGTCTGAATCCCATTCCACACGCGTCGCCCTGACAGCGCGCCTGGGCAACTGAGGAGCTGCCCAACCGCAGACCTCAGTGCAAGTTGGCTTGGAGCCGTCGTCGAGCAAGAAGCGTCGGCAATGATCCATCCGCAGCTCCTAAGCGAGCCGGCGGCTCCGCCGACGCCGTGAGCAACACCCTGAACAACCTGGCCGGCGAGATCCTGGATCAACGGCGAGATGAGGGCCAGCATCCGGGGACCGCCCCATCAAGCTCCGGCGTCCTGAACTGATCAATCCGGACCATCCACGCTCCAGCCCCGGAGAACCCCTCGGGAAAGGCGAGTCCCACCCGGTAGCGATCGGCGAGTATGTCGAACCGGGTGGCGACGACACGGAACCGCTTCACGCGGGCGAAGCACCGTTCGGCCACGTTGCGGTCGCGGTCGGTGGATGTCCTCATCGGCGGCAGGTGGGCGGCCGCCGAGGGTACCGCGCCGTCAGTGGTTGGCCACCCGGTCACGGTTCTCGGGGGGCACGGCGGCGATGCCCCGGCACCGCAGCAACTGGCGAATCGTCCAGCTGGAGTAGGCCTTCTCCCCCAGCACGCGCTCCAGTGTCGTGCGCGGGCGGCGCCTCGCGATGGCACGTGGAACACGGGTCCCGTCGAGGACTTGGCCGAGCGTGCTGGCGTCGTTCGGTTTCGCCGGGGCGTGAGAACGGACCAACAGCGCCAATCTGCAACCATCAACGGCGAGGTGGACCTTGGTGGTCAGCCCGCCGCAGGACCGGCTGAGGGCCTGGCGCACCTACGAGCGGGCCGAGCTTCCGAGTTCGCCTCTATCTGGGGCCTCCCTTTGCGGGAGCCAGCCGCAGGTTGGTGGGCACGGCTGATCGTGGAGTCGACCACCACCGTCTAGTCGACCCAGCCCAGAAACGCCGCCCAGGTCCCGTCGGAATCCGGCGGGCGAACCGCCCACAGACGGTCTGCCACGGCCCGTACCGGGCAGGAAGATCCGCCATGGGTTCCCGGCCCGCAGCCGCCGCAGAACACCGGCAACCACCTGGCGGTGGTCACACCACGGACGGCCACACCCGTCCACTCTCGGCAGTACGGGCGCTATCCGCTCCCCCGCCGCGCCCGTCAGCGCACCCCGATCTGCCACAAGGTCAGCTGTCAGCGGCAGGACTCAGCACTCAGAATCGATCCCGTAGCCCTCTTCACCATGACCGAACAGCGGATCCACCTTCGCCGCTCGCAGAGCCCACTGGATGAGCGAGTCCCGGTCGTACTCGTGGAGCCGCTCGGCTGCGCGCCGGTAGCGCTCCGAGGTGGTCGGCGGCCCCCGCCTCCATCGCCGCGCGCTCGGCCTTGGTGCGGCTCAGCAGGGCCGCGCGCTTCAGGACTGTGATCAGGACGAACGCCGCATAGCGCACCCTCGCGTCGGGTGCCTCCAGGTTCGCGTAGTACGTCGGCAGGCTGGCCCGGACCGCAGCCGAAGTCCGCTGTTCGGGGTCCCCGCTTCCCGGAGAGTCGTCTGCCCAGGAGACTCCGCCAGCCGCGAGGTGCACCAGGAATCCCAGCGCCACCGCCTGCACCCCTGCCCGCTCGGAGGGGCTGAGGCGCACCAGGGGCGGCACTACCGGTGCCGCCGGCAGCAGGTAGCCGCCGGAGTGGCGGTAGAAGACCAGGTCGAACAGGCGGTCACCCCACCTACGGGCCTCCGCCTAGTCCTCCGCGCGCGCCAGTCCGCGCAGCGCCTGCAAAAAAGTCCACCCCACCGCCCGGGTAGTGGTCGGGACCGCTGCCAAGGTGCGCCCAGCGGACGGGGTCGAGGTCATCGTCAAGGAGTTCCATCGGGTGAGGCCACGGCTGCACTGATCGGAGCCTGCACACCCGTGCCTACCTGCCCCTCGCCCGTTCCCACCGGCTATCGCACATCTGCATCCAGTTCACCGCCCAGGCACTCAACCCTGCGAGGCGGATCTGCGGGCCTTCGCCAGGTTGACGGGGCCGGACAGGCTGAGCGGGTGCGTCAGGCGGGGTCTTCGACGGTGGCCGGCCAGACGCCCCGTTCGTGCAGGTGGAGCACGAGGGCGGCGATGTTCCAGGCGTCGTCCTCGCCCCGGTGGTGACGGCCTTCGAGCCGCCGCCCGGCGATCTCCAGGGCCTGTGCCATGCCGGGGCGTTTGCGCAGACCGTACGCCTCGGTGAAGACCGCCTTGGCGTTGGTGTGGTGGCGGCCGAAGGGGTAGGGCGTCCGGGTGGCCTGGCACTGCCGGGTGAACTGGTGGCGGTCGTAGTCGCCCCAACTGACCCACGGCCGGGCGCCCGCACGATGCTCGGCCGCCAGCAGGCGGCACGCCTCGGCGAAGCCCACCCCCTGGTCGACCTCGTCCTGGGTGAAGCCGGTCAGCTCCGTACAGAACTCGCTGACCGTGGACCGGACGGGCCTCACCAGGATCCGGTGCCGGGCGAGGCGCTCGCCGGCGTCCAGGTCGATGACGGTCAGTCCGATCTCGATGATCTCGCTGACCGCTCCAGGCGGCTGGGAACCGGCCCAGCAGGTCGCTTCGACATCCACGACGTTGACGAGGCGCTCGGTCCGGGTGCTGTCCATGACGGGAAGCGTAGGGAGAGCCGACGGCTGGGGCACCTGGTTTTCGGAACCGCCCCGACCCCGGCCCGTGTCAACGGCCCCTCAGTGTCTACCGACCATCGTCAGACCCCGTTCTCCTCCGCTCCCGGCCACGTCGGACTCCACCGGCTCACCAAGGTGAGGGACGGGTTGGAGTCTCGCGCTCGACGCGCTCCAGGAGTTCGGGGACACGATCGAAGTCCCCGTAGCAGTCGCGCATCCGTGCCCAGTCCGCCACACCTGTATCCAGATCTCCGGGGATGCCGGGGTGAATCCGCTCCGTCTCGCCAGGCTGTTCGTACACCAGTCAGCCCTCCTGGTGGTCAGTCGGCGGGGTCGGCCGGTGCCATTCGCTCTCCGGCGGCACGCCCTCTGGCCAGGCGAAGCTCAACTCGCCGTTCATGGCGGCGACCAGCCACTGGGCCAGGGTGACGCCTTGCGACCAACAATCTCCCTCTGCGTTGAACCACATCGCACCGTCCGGGTCGCGAAAATCGATCATCGACCACATCGTGCAGCCCCAGTCGTAGAGCGGCACCACTCCGGCGGGCACCCCACCAGTGGGGTCCGGCCCGTGCTCATAGGCTTCCGCGATGTGTTCGTGCCACTGCCCCACGTCGACCGGTAGAACCCCGTCGACGGGCCCGAAGCCGCCGTTGGACACCTCGGTGTAGAGGCGCCGCAGAAGTGTGGGGAAGGCGAACCCGATGACACGTTCCGCTTCCGAGATGGCCTCTGGCGGGGCAGGTGGGGGTGCCTGCTGCTCCCGACTGATCTTCCGGCAGGCTTCGATGATCTCGTCGTCCGTCACCGGGCGATCGTAGGGGCTGACTCGGACAGCTGAGGCCGCCGGGATTCCACAGGCAGATCAGGCCGCCCAGCCTCGGCCGCTACTTCGGAAGGCCAGGGACAGTGGCATCACGGCGGACAACGTCACCTGGACAGTCACCCGAGCGAGGACAAGGCCAGCCTCAGCCGGGCAAGGCCAAGCCCACGCGGACGGGACTTCGACGCCCAGGCCGAGGGCCGGCAGCGCGCTCTCTCAGGGGGTACGTCGTGAAATTTTCTGCGGAAAATCAAAGGCGGCCGGAGGCAAGCGGCGGCGGTGCGAGACCCCGGTCCCGGTGCAGGCGCGCCACTCCCCCGCTGCCCTTCGAGACCTCACCCGGCTCGGCGTGGAAGGTGCGGTCCGACCCGGGGTGGGCTGTCGCCCCTGTCTCAGCAGCCCCGGGCTCCTTCAGAATTTTCCGCGGAAAATCGGAGGGGCTTGGCTAGGGCTGACGCAACGGGATGACCCTGCCGTCGATCAAGCTGCTCGGCACGGCCGGGATGCGGCTGTGGTCAGTCGCGGCCCACCCACCACGACCTGTCTTCCCCTGCGCGGACTACTCACGGCATCGGATCGCCGATGCCATCGGAAGCGGCACCTTCCTCCTCACTGGGCCAGCGTCCTTCGATGTGCAGCTGGATGAGCGCGGCATGGGAGAGCGGGCTGGCGGGGTCGGTGACGTCGCCGTTGGTGGTGTAGTCCAGGAGGACGACGTCCCCCTTGCTCCGCAGTAGCTCAACCAGGTCGGCGACGCGGTGTTCGAGGACCCAGCGGTAGGCCGGCAGGTAGATCCGGCGGCGGGCTGTCTCGTAGGACAGCAGCTGCTCTCCGTGCAGGCCGGTTCGGTGGCCCCTGACGGGGCCGTACCGACGCACTGTCCGCTTCAGCCCTTTCATGGCGGCGACCCCAAGCTTCGAAGCATCGACATCCGCACCCTGGAAGACCTTGAGGGCTTGCCAGATCCCTTCCACCGACTGGCTGCTCACGCCGTCGCTGTACGGGACCGGGATGCCGCCGTGCGGATAGAAGGGGCTCAGCCGAACCCATGGTTCGGGCGCCTTGGAGGTCACGTCGATGATCTCCGCACCGGGGAAGGCGGCGGTCAGCGTTGTCATCGCGCGACGACGGCTGGCAATACGGATCGGCATCTGGAGGCCCCCTGACTCGATGACATCAGCCACCGAGCATCCCCGATGCCACTGACATCCCGCTGTTCCCCTGCCACCGGTCGGCATCGCCGGGGAATTTTCCGCAGAAAATTCGTGCCCACCAAGAGCCACCTGTGCGGGCAACCGGTCGCGGCATCGCCGGTGCCACTGCTCAAGCAACCCCGCATGACCGGATGGTTGCTGCCACCAAGGTTCGAGAATTTTCCGCGGAAAATCGATGGGCTGGCACTCCGTCTCTCGGACAGCAGATGACAGCTGGAGCAGGCAGGACGTCTGGCACCCTCCCGCCACTCCCCCACTGCCCTGAACCAAGCGCAGTCACGTGGATCATCATCAACAGCGTGTCCGTCGTGCTCGCGCCCTGGCCCCTGCTGACGATCCGTTCTGCCCTACGGACGTCCAGGCCTCCCGGCACTCCAGCGAGCTGGGTCTCCCGCTGCTACGGAAACATCTCGTCAGGATGCCCCTCCAACAATCGGACCGAACGATCGGCTACACGAGAGGGCACGTCGAATGCTCGGCCGGCATCGCCACCGGAAGCACCAGAAGCACCGGCGACGACGGGGAAGCAGAAGCGAGCGGCTGAGCCACACGGGCATACGTGCCGCAGACTGGCTCACCTACTCAGGATGCGGAGGCCGTCGAGCGCGCCCGCCGAACCATGACCGGGCGGGCGACAGGCGGTTGGCTCCCGTGCTCCGTCCCTCGCATCCGGTTGGAGTCCACGCCCCTGAATGCCGGCCAGCGATGCCCAAAGGTGTCCTTGGTCAGCCCGGAGAATTTTCCGCAGAAAATTCGGGGCCGTCAGAAGCCGCTTCCAAGGACAGGCATCCGTCCGTAGGACGCCCCGGCCTCTGACGACTCGCGCCGCCAGCCCGACAGCTGGCCCTCCGTGCCGCAGAATTTTCCGCGGAAAATCAGAAGCCCCTCGCCAAAGCCGTCCAGCGCATCCGACCCATCAGCATCAGCAGTGCGGCACGCCTCGTCTCGCGGCCACGCCACGGGCACGAGTCGGGTAGACCACGCATCTTCACGACAAGGCTGCACTCTCCCCCATCCAGATGCGGCTGCCGGCGGCAGAAGATCCACTTCCTCCGTGCCAGCGAGGCGGTGCGTGGGCCACCGGATATAGGGGCTTCCTCAGCGTCCGCCTGCCGCCAAGTGCCCGAGTCCGCGGACTCGGGAGCGGGAGTGGGAACGGGAACGACGATGGTCGGCCCGGTACGTGGGAGTGGCCCAGATTGGGTCCGGTCCCCGCTACCTTCTTGGTCGCCCCGCAATGGGGCTCCCGGCCTCCGGTCCGGCATGACTGTTCCCCCTGCAGTTCGCATGACCTGGGGGTGGTGTCACCGGGCCCGAGGCATCGGCAGACCGCTGATAGAGGCAGAACCACCAGCGTGCTGGGAGGCTCTTCGTAACGTGGATGCCGGCGGCTGGTGCCACGCCAACGAAGCCAAGACCGATGCCCGCGACGCGGCCGTCATTGCGGACGCCGCCCGCACCAGTCAGCTGAGACGCGGTTCCGCCAACAGCACCACGCGGTCCGCGACGGGATCGAACCCGAGCACCGGATTCCCGTAGTCGCCTTCGGCGGTCATGGCCACCGCCTTGCCCAGTCGGAGGCCGATCGCGCGCAGGAAGCCGCACAGGGTGTCCACTCCCGTCTGCCCCTGCAGCTCGCGAAGGTCGACATCGAAGTCGATCTCGTCCGCAGACATCGGACGGAAGATCGCCAGCACATCCTGGACCGGCCAGACCCGCAGATCGCTGTGTCGGCAACGGCTGGCCTCGGTCCGCCCGAAGAATTTTCCGTGGAAAATCCGAGGCTCACCGGAGGCGACGCCTGCCGCTGGGCCGCTGCTCTGGGGCGTCATCATCCGACGACTGTGGCCGTCTCCGTGAAACGGGATGCCGGCCATCCAAGTCCTCATCCAGCGGTGATCGCAACCGTGTCCACCAGGTGCCCATCCGCCAGGGGAGTGTTGAACCGTTTCCATCGGATCGTCTTCACGAGCAATGTGCGGGCTGGATACGGTGGCGGCATGGCGACGATCCTGCGGCACCCCCGACCTGGAGTCACGTGGGATTGGTGGGCCGTGGACGCCCAGGGTTTCCTCGTGCAGTTCAGCGATGGCCCTGCTCCTGAACACCTGCTGGCGTATGTGGATCACGTCGACACCGCAGCTGCGTGGGCAGAGAAGAACCGCCCCGCATGGTTCACCGACACTCCCTCGCCGCTCCACGCCTTCAGTTGTGACGGCGAGCTGCCGACCTACACGCGCAACGGTGTCCCGGGCTCCCCGCTGCGTCTCGCCGACGCACCCGCAGTCATCGCAGACATCGCGGCTCTGGTTCGGCTGCACCGGGCAGTGGGAGACGCCTGGACGATCTACCTGGACGAGGGATGGGTCTAGAGGTCTCCGCTGAGTTGCTCCGCCCAGAAGACATCGGCCGCTGATCCTGACCGATCCTCATGGCGGGTCTGCCACGCGGACACGAGTACAGGACGGTCGGTCAGCATGCTGGCCCAGGGTGGAACTCTGAGCGGTTGCGCTTGGTACGGCTTCCAGCGAGCGACGACGCTGAGCCGCCCGGCGAGCTCTTCGACGCCGTGGACAATCTGATCGATGCCTACGGCACGGATGACATCGCTGAGACCAGCGCGAGGGCCGCTCACCCCGGACCCGTGCCTCTACGACAGGCGAACCGCGCTCCCGAACATGACGGTCTGGTCCGATATCCCGACGGTGCAGAGCCACCGGCAGCCGTCCCTGCGTCAAGAAGGCCCCGGATTTTCCGCGGAAAATCCGGGGCCTGCGGAAGCCGCCTCCGACGGCGTACCTCGGACGGCCCGGGCCAACGGGCGATGGACGCTCCACCGCGCAGAATTTTCCGCGGAAAATCGGAAGCCCTCCGACGAGGCTCAGCGCATCCGGCCGATCAGCGTCGACGGCATGACACCGGGCGGTGTCGCAGCCCAGTCAGTGAGCGGCATTCTCGGGGACCGGCATCTCCTCGGCCACAGGACGTCGCGCTGCGGCGGGGGAGCGCAGCAGGGTTGCGGCCAGGAGAAGAGACACGATGACGAGGCATGCCCCGATGCGGAAGGCCAACTGGTAGCCGCCGGTGAGCGCCGAGGGGATGTTCGCCCCGTCGGCCAGCAGGGCGTCCGTGTGTGCGGTGGCGAGCGTGCTGAGGACCGCGAGGCCGAAGGCGGCGCCGACCTGCTGCATGGTGTTGAACATGCCGGAGGCGATGCCCGAGTCCTCGGGTGTGGCCGCCGACATGGCGAGCGTGGCCAGGGCCGGCATCGCGAGGCCGAAGCCGATGCCGAGCGGCAGCAGCGCAGGCAGGATGTCCACGGCATAGTGCCCGTCGGCCGACACCCGGCCGAGCACGGCAAGGCCGGCCGCGATCAACGCGAGTCCGGGGAGGAGGACGGCGCGGGGGCCGAAGCGCGCGATGGCCTTGGGGGAGAGGCCGAGGGACAGCACGCCGATCGCGACCGAGACCGGGAAGATGCCGAGGCCGGTGTGGATCTCGTCGAAGCCGAGGACCTTCTGCAGGTAGAGGACGCCCAGGAACTGGAAGCTGAAGATCCCGGCCACCATGAGGGCCTGGATGCCCATCGCGCCCGAGACGTTGCGGGCGCGGAACACTCGCAGCGGCAGCAGCGGGTGGGTCGCCTTCGCCTGGCGGGCGACGAACGCGAGGAGCAGGACCAGGGCCGCCGCTCCGAAGCCCAGCGTGTGTGCCGAGGCCCAGCCGTGGTCGGTGGTCTTGACGATGGTGTAGACGCCGAGCATCAGCGCGGAGGTGACCAGGAGGGCGCCCGCCGCATCGGTCCCCTTGCCGAGGCCGACGCCCTGCTCGGAGGCGAGCACGCGACGGGCCGCCAGCACGGCCACCACGCCGATCGGGATGTTGACGAAGAAGATCCAGTGCCAGCCGACGGTCTGGGTCAGAACGCCGCCGAGGAGGAGGCCCATCGAGCCTCCGGCGGACTGGACGAAGCTGTAGACGCCGATGGCCCTGGCCCGTTCCCTCGGCTGCGGGAACAGGGTGACGACCATGCCGAGGGTGACGGCGGAGGTCACCGCGCCGCCGATGCCCTGGACGAACCGGGAGGCGAGCAGCATCGCCGGGTCCTGGGCGACACCGCACAGCAGCGAGGCAACGGTGAAGATCGCCAGGCCGGTGATGAAGACGCGCCTGCGTCCGACGAGGTCGCCGAGCCGTCCGGCGAGCAGCAGCAGGCCGCCGAAGGGGACGAGGTAGGCGTTGACCACCCAGGCCAGGCCCGCGGGCGAGAACCCGAGGCTGTGCTGGATGGACGGCAGCGCCACGCTCACGATGGTCCCGTCGAGGATGACCATCAACTGCCCGGCGCAGAGCACGGCCAGTGCCGCCCAGGGTGATGCCGTCACTGATGAGTTGGTTCTCCGCACGGGAGTCCCCTTCCTATGGTGCACGACTTGTTACAGGAGACATGGTCTGTAACCATTGCGCGCAGCGGAAGGAGGCACTTTCATGTCCCAGAGTCACACCGATGTGTCCGACCAGGTCAGCAACGAGGCGTGCCCAATCACCGAGGTCCTTGACCACGTGGCGGGCAAGTGGAGCATCGGGATCCTCGTCGCCGCGACGCACGGACCGGTCCGGTTCACCGAGTTGGAACGGACCGTCGCAGGCATCAGCCGGCGCATGCTCACCCTGAACCTGCGCAAGCTGGAGCGCGACGGCCTGCTCGTCCGGACCGTCTACCCGACGGTGCCGCCCAAGGTGGAGTACAGCCTCACGCCCATGGCCCGCGAACTCCACGCCTCCCTCGCCGGGCTCGTCGGCTGGGCCGAGCGCCACCAGGGCGACATCGCCACCGCCCGCGCTGCCTATGACGCCCAGGTGGAGCCCGGCAGGGGTTGAGGGATCGCCTCCTGGCGAGGCTGAGGATCCGTCTCTGGGCGACGGGCCCGGGCACCAACGATGCCGTCCCGCCCGGGCCATGGAATTTTCCGCGGAAAATCGTCCGGCCGATCCCTCGGAAGCGACTCCGGGAGCCAGCGGGGGAGAGGTTCCGGAGAGCCAGCCGGGGGAGTGCACTTGAGGGAGCGTTCCTGGGGCCTGGGGCAGTGTGCCTGGGGCCTGGGGCCTGGGGGAGCGCCCTGGCAAACACGACCCAGCAGCCACCGCCCTGATGGAAATTCGCTGGGCCTGCCCACCGTCGGCGAGTACCGTACGGGGACGATCTCGGGGGGTGGCCTGATGCAACCGGTGCTGTTGGTGGACGTCGACGGGCCGCTGAACCCTTTCGCGGCGAAGCCGTCCCGGCGTCCCGGGGGCTACGGTACGCACCGGCTGATGACGCCGCGCTGGGAGGCGGACGAGCGTCGGCGGCTCAGCGAGTGGGGGCTTCCGAACAAGCCACCGAAGCCCCTGCGGGTCTGGCTCAACCCGGCTCACGGGCCGGCGCTCGCCGCCCTGCCGTTCGACCTGGTGTGGGCGACGACCTGGGAGGAGGAGGCCAACATGTTCCTCGCGCCCCTCCTGGGGCTGCCCACGCTGCCGTTCATCACCTGGTCCGATCCGCGCCCCCGGCCCGACGGCGGCGTGTTCTGGAAGACGCCGGACATCGTGGCCTGGGCGCAGGGCCGCCCGTTCGCCTGGGTCGACGACCAGATCACGGACGCGGACCGCGCCTGGGTCCGGGCCCACCACTCCGGCCCGGCGCTCCTCCACCACGTCGATCCGAAGACCGGGCTGACGGCGGGCGACTTCGCGCTCCTTGCGGCTTGGGCGCAGCACCTGGTGGCCTGACGTCCGTCCCGGTCAGTCAGCGGAGCGACTGAGCTGCCCGGTGGGCCCGTCGGGACCGAAGCTGCGGGTCGACGGGCGTCCGGTTCGCGGGAGTCCGGTCGGCGGGAGTCCGGTCGGCGGGGAGGGTGGGGAGGGTGGGGAGCGCCAGGGAGTGGGGAGCGCCAGGGAAACGAGCGGACGAGCGGATGCCGCACGGGGGCGCACACAGCAACGTGGGGGCGGCCCGAGAATCGGACCGCCCCCACGCCGTAAGCCGTGCCCCCGCACCCGGGGCCGTCAGGCCTTCGGGAGCGTTATCCCCAGTTCCAGCATCGCTGGCGAGGCCGGGCCGCCCTCGGAGCGCTCGGTCTTGTAGCCCTTGACCCCCGGGGCGACGGTTCGCGGGTCGACCGCCTCGGAGGGGGCGCCGGTGGAGTACAGGCCCTGCGGGTCCTGGTCGCGGTCGTGCGGCAGCAGCCAGAAGACGCGGCGCCGGAAGGTGCCTGAGGCCCGCGAGGACTTGGCGTCGGGGCCGAGGATCGCGTAGCCGACCATCCGACCGTCGCGGTGGTAGGCCGGGCGGCCGCGGCGGGTGGTGAGGCGGTCCAGCGACTGACGGACGTAGTCGAGGTCGGAGGTGTCCTCCAGCCAGACGAGGTCGGTTTCGTGGGCGAGCTCGGCCGGGTCGATCAGCGCGCTCACGCGGTGTGCTCCTCTGTGTCGTCGGTGATCAGGCCGATGCCCGGGTAGAACTTACGGCTGTTGGACAGGACCATCTCCTTGGGAGAGGTCATACCCAGTGTCTCGCGGACTCGTGCCGCGAATGCACGCCCGGATACGGGATTGGCCCCCTCGAAGCCGCACCAACGGGTGTAGGCGCCGAAGAGCTGGGACTGTTCGGCCCGCATTCCCTCGCCTGTGACGCATGCCTCCTTGAGGAAGCGGCCGACGTGGTCCTCGGTCTCGGCGTAGGCGGTGGTGGCGGTCTGGACGGCCTGGGGGCCGGCCAGGTCCTTCTCGCCGGCGAAGTAGCGGCGGGCGCCGTCGATGAGCCAGGCGAGGATGCCGGGGCCCTCCTCGGCGACCAGGACGTGGGCCAGGTTGTCGATCTTCCGCTCCTCGGGGACGACCCGCTCGAACGGGATCAGTCGCATGCGCCGCCAGAAGGCGAAGCCGCCGGTGCCGACCTCGGGGCGGTGGTTGCCGAGCAGCCAGAGCTTGTGGGTGGGCTCGAAGGAGAAGAAGTCCTGGCGCATCCGGCGGGCCTTGATCTTGTCGCCGCCGGTGAGCAGCTTGACCCGGGCCTCGTCGAAGCGGTCGCCTGGCTTGAGCTCGGAGCAGACGATGATGCGCCGGCCGTGGAGTTCGGCGAGGTCGGTGGGGTGGCCGTCGAAGGTCTTGGCCATCAGGAAGCCCGGTGGGGCGGCGTCGGCGTAGTCGCCGAGGAGCTGGATCATCACGTCGAGCAGGACGGACTTGCCGTTCTTGCCCTGGCCGTAGAGGAAGGGCATGACCTGGGCGCCGACGTCGCCGCTGATCGAGTAGCCGAGCAGCAGGTGGAGGAAGTCGCGGGTCTGGCGGCCTTCCTTGTCGTCGCCGAAGGTGTCGGTGAGGAAGCGGTCCCAGCGCGGGGTGCGCATCCGGGCGGGGGCCAAAGTGGTGGAGCGCGAGTGGTGGTGGACCTTCGGGTCGGGCGGGACGATCGCCCCGGTGCGCAGGTCGACCACGCCGCCGGGGGTGCACAGGGCGTAGGCGTCGGCGTCGAGGAGGGCGGCGTTGAGGACCATGCCGGGGGCGGACTTGGCCTGGGCGAGCATGGCGTTCATGCCGGAGGTGGACAGGGCTCGGCGGCGGTGCCGGCGCAGGTCGGTGTTGGTGTAGACGCCGCGCGGGTCGTGGGTGGCGATGCTCTCGGCCATCTCGCCGGCCGCCCACAGGACGGTGTCGTCCTCGTCGAGCTGCCAGCGGTGCGCGGACCAGCGGTACCAGCCGAGGCCGGGGACGTGGCGGTAGTCGCCGCCGTAGAGGTGGACGAAGAGTTTGGCGTTGCCGCGGTCGGAGAGCGAGTCGGGCAGCAGGCCGTGCGGGGTCGCCTGCGGGCCGGTGGGGGTCTGGACGACGGGCCCCGCGGGTGCCTGCGGAATCACGGGGGGTGCTGCCGCCTGGGGAGCGGCGGGTGGATTGTCGAGGAGGCTCTCCTGGACGGCTGTGCCGTGCCACGGGGCCTGGGCTGGACCGGGGACGGGCGGGTAGTCCAGGATCTGCTGGGCTGCGGCCACGGGGTCGAAGACCGTCCTCTTGCGGCGGGTACGATCGGTCATCCGCGGGCCTTCCCGATGTGCAGGGGCTGCCGGCTGCCGGCCGCCAGGCCGGAACGGATGACGGCGGAGTTGTGCCTGTCCTGGGACGGACGGGCGGTACGGGCGGCGTCGAGGAGCAGCTGCTCGGCCACGGCGTGGGTGAGGTGGCCCGCGGAGACCAGGCCTCCCACGGTGTACGCGGCGCGGTTGAGCTTGCCGGTGAAGCCGGCTCCCTCGGGTGTGGTGGCGCAGGCGGTGACGTCCTGGAGCACGGTGTCGAGCACCCGCTCCGCACCCTTCCGCCCACCGCCCGCGGCGACGACGGCCCGGCGGGCGCGGTCGGGGATGGCAGGCTGCGGGACGCTGTGCTGTCCGGGGCGGTCCTTGAGGTGGCCGGTCCGGACGAGTTCCTCGCTGAGCCACTCGGGCAACGGGGCCGGCATCCTGGCGCCGGGGAGCGCGGTGTAGGTGCCGGCGGCGGTGACGGTGCCGGGCGCGACGATGTAGCCGCCGTGGGCCCGGACGTCGACCTGCCAGGCCAGCGCGCGGCCGGCGGAGGACCCGGTGGAGCAGGTGAACCGGCGGTCGGTGTGGTCGTGGTACCAGATGTGCAGGCCCCCGGAGGGTGTGCGGACGCGCAGGGTGCTCTCGTCCGTCGTGGGGTCAGCGGCCCGGCGCAGGGCGGCCAGCAGGGCGATGGTGTGGTAGCCGTTCTCCAGCCCGTCCAAGTTGACGTCCTCGTGGATCGGGATGCCGGGCAGGATGCGGTCCCGGGCTGGGACGACGCTGGTGTGGCTGTCGACGTCGATGACGACCAGTCCCGCCGGGCCGCAGGCGACGCCGACCCCGAAGTCCGGGTTGACGCGCCACCAGGTGGCGAGGACGCCTTGGTCCAGAGTCGCTGCGTGGAAGCCGTGGCACCAGCGACCCGCGGCCGGGCAGGAACAGTCGCTGGGGGAGTGCGGTGCCTCCTGGCAGGCCTGGCAGTTCGCGGGCGGGGTCTTGCGTCCGGGGGCCAGCGGATGAACGGGCCAGCCCTGGGCAGCACACCAACCCGCAACGGCCAGCGCATCAGGCTGGCGGTCCGTTCGGTCGCTCCCCACGGCCTTCGGCGCCGTCACGCTGGTCCCTTCCCCTTTTCCTCGGTAGCTGCCCTGAGTTGAGTCGCTCATTCAGTCGCTGAGGGCGAAAAGCCAGGTCAGAGCACTGGTGGGCACCAGATCAGCGACTGAAGCGACCGAAGTTCAGAAGATAGCTCACACAGACTAGCCGAGCGAGGACGTGCGAACCGCTACCGCCGGACCTTCCGGGCAAAGTGAGCGACCGAGTCCTGGGCGAGCGACTGAGCCTGTTCAGTCGCTGCTTCGGTCACTCCGGCATTTTCGCAGGTCAAAGCCGCTTTTAACAGCAAACAGCGACTGAAGCGACTGAAGCCCGGGTCTATGACGCACACACGCACACGGGAATGTCTTCATATACCCGACCTTGAGTCGCTTCGGTCGCTGATCGGGTGGGTAAACGCGCTCTGACCTGGGGTTTTGTCGAGCGACTGAAGCTCAGCGACTGAAAGCGACTGAGTCTCTGGGGGCGTTTTCCCCGGCGTGTCGGGCGTGTCAGGAGTGCCTGGACGGTCCGGTCGCTCGGTCGCTGAGTCGCTCGGTAGCTCCAGCGACCGAAGTGACGGCGGGCAATGCCCGCTCCAGGAAACTGCTGTAACCCGGACCGTCGGTCGCTTGGGTCGCTGAGTCGCTGCCACCACCGCCTTGCCACAGGCGCTGTTGCTGGACCGGGCCCCGTCCGATGCCCTGCCGGCCAGGTCGCTCGTTTTTCGACAAAGGGGCAGGAGCACGGCAGCGACTCAGCGACCCAAGCGACCCAGGAACCGACATGAGGACACGACAATCGGCCCCAGGGGGAGAGGGTCCCAGCGTCGATTCCTGAGAGACCGTGGACCGTGTGGCGCCGGCCGATGTGGTTCAGTAGCTGTCTCACGGCTGCGGCCAGGAACTGTCAGGAGGTCTGACCGACTGCGTCCCCCAGAAGGACGCTGGCAGGGGAACGCGCACGCCAGTTCCCCAGGCAGGCTTCGTTCTGACCAGGTCCGCCCCTTGGGGAGGCACGGAGAGACCGCCAGAAGGCCCTCAGGCCGCCGCTCGGAGGGCCACTGGCATCCCGAGACCTCGATCGAGCGGTCTGAGGCCCTGAAAGCACACGTCGGGGCTTCTCCCAATCCGTCCAGTTTCCCCGGTGCCGGTAGGATCAGCGCTCTCTTGGGAGTGCGATGCGAACATCAGGGCGACGTGGCGAGGGGCAGAAGTACGCGTTGACCTCGGATGAGGACGACAGGGACTCCTGGGGCTTCGCCCACGGGGTGTGAACGTCGTCCTTCGGTGACGGCTCGTTGCTCCGGAGCCTCGGGCCGGGGAACGACGGTCCGCGGAGGATCGGGGCGGGGCGAGCACATCACCGACCACCCCGGTCACGATGCGGGACGGTCGACGCGGTCCGGGAAGGGGGCGTCCTCCTCCGGGCCCGGCCGGAAACGGGGCGTCGAACCGTGCAGGCTGAGGTACCCCTGGACACTCTGCCGGAGCGCGAAGGCGAACCCGTCGGGGGTCTCGGCGGCGCCGGAGGGCAGGCTCCGCAGCGCGTCGGTGAGGTGGTGCAGCAGCCGCGCGCGGGCTGCCGGCCCGGTGGTGCTCGCCTCCATGGCGTCTCGTCTCCTCGCTTCGGTGCGCATCGTCGCGGCGGGCCACCGGGCCCGCCGTCGGCGGTGATCATGCCCGGGTACTGGGGCGGACTCACCTCGACCGGAGCCGCCGGGGAACCCGTGGCACCGACGGGGCTGACGAACGCCTCGGTGTCACTGCCCGCCCCCGATTGTCAGTGGGCCGCGCTAGGTTCCCGATCGTCAGCCGAACCGGACGGAGGGGTGCCGTGACCGACCGCACGAACGAGACGATCAGCTGGGACGAGGTCAGGGCGCTCATTGCCGCCCGGATCCCCCAGGGCGTGATCGACCGGCTCTCGCCGGTTCCCGCCGTCGAACTGCGCCATCTGCGGGCCCCGTTGCGCAAGCTCCGCACCGAGCTGGTGCGCGAGCTGTCCTCCGGCGACATCAACCGCTACTCCGTCGCGTACGACCAGCTCGCCGCCCTGCAGTTCGCCGGCGTGTTCAGCGCCGCCACCGCGGCCGAGGCCCAGGACTGGCTGACCGCCCGCCGCCTGCTCTTCCTCACCTGGCCGCTGCCCGGCGGCGGCTCCACCAACGCCGACTCCCACACCTTGCTGCTGGCCCTGATCGGGCCGCACCGGGACACCGCGTTCCAGCGCGAACTCGCGGTCCGGCTCGCCGAGTGGCTGCCCGCCCGCGGCGACCACGCCCGCTGGTTCCTCGCCCACGGCCTCGCCGTCTGGTCCGGCGCCGAACCGCCCGCCACCGACGGCTACGTGACCGGCTGGGTGCGCCAGGGCGGCATGGCGCGCTACCCCTACCACCGCGAGATCGGCGAGTGGTTCGCCGACCGGGGCCTGCGCGAGCCGGTGCCGCACCACGACACCCTGCTCTCCTGGCTGCGGGCCCAGCCCCGGCTCGCCGAGTTCGTCCGTCGGCTCTTCGAAGCCCCGGACATCGGAACCGAACTCGCCGACCCGCACGCCGCCCACCACGAACCGCAGGACCTGTGGCCCACCGCGCTCGCCGCCCTGGCGACCGAGGACGGGCTCGACCGCGCCGAACTGATCGACCTGTGTCTGGGCCGTCTGCTGCGCGGCGACCGGCCCGGCAACCTGCGCGGATTCCTCCAGCTGTACGCGGCGCTGGCACCCGACGCCGAGGAAGTCCTCGCCCGGGCCGGCGACCACGTCCGGCTGGCCGCCGACGGCGCGCCGGGCGCAGCCAAGGCCGCCCAGGCAGCGCTGCGCGCCGTGGACGAACGGCTGCCCGCCGACCTGTTCGCCGAACTCACGGCGGCGGTCCTGGCCCGCCCGGAGAAGACGCTCGCCACCACCCAGCTGTCCTGGACCGGCTCCTGGCTGCGCCGGGACCCTGCCGCGGCCGAGGCCCTGCTACCCGCCGTCGCCGAGGCCTTCGCCCACCCGGCCGCCGCCGTCCAGGAACGCGCCCTGGGCCTGGCCGCCCGCCATCTGCCGGACACCACCCCGGACACCACCGAGGCCGTACGCGCCGCCGCCACCGCCCTCGGCCCGGCCCTCCAGGCCGACGCCCAGCGGCTGCTGGCCCTCCCGGACGCCGCCGCCGTGCCCGTCGTCGCTCCTGCCGTGCTCGTCGCCGTACCCGCCACCGTCGAGGCCGCACCGGCGGGGCCCACCGCGCTGCCGGCGCTGCCGGCCGCACCCGCCGGTCCGCTCGACCTCGCGGAGCGGTTCGGGGCCCTGATCGCCGACCGGCTGCCCGACCCCGGCGAGTTCGAGACGGTGCTCGCCGCCCTCGTCGCCGAACACCACCGCGACGCGGCCGCCCTGCGGGCCGCCCTCGCTCCGATCGCCGCACGCCGCACCGAGCACCAGGTCTACTTCGGGGAAGCCCGCAGCATCGACGGAGCACTCGGCTGCCTGCTCGACGCCCTGACCGGCCGGACGCAGGAGTCCGCCGCGCACGTGGCCGACCTGCTCGGCCTCCGCGTCGAGATCCGCACCCCCGCCATGATCCCGGCCGTACGCGTCCACGAAGCCGCGTACGGCATCGCCGACGCCCCGGTGCCGCTCCTGCTCGCCACCCCCACCGCCGGCGACGGCACCATCGACCCCACCGTGCTCACCGAACGGCTCGCGGCGTACCGCACCGCGGGCGCCCGCCCCTGGCCCGGGGACCTGGCCCAGGCCCTGCTGCGGACACCCCCACACGCACTGGAGGCGGTGCGCGCCGACGCCGCCGCGATCGGCTGCGACCTGCCCGCCGACACACCGCCACCCGCACCCGACCGGTTCCACACCCAGACCCCGGGCCAGCCCGAGCAGGTCGCCGGCTACGGCTGGGCCCCGCCCACACTCCCGCGCATCGCCCCGCTGGCCGACACCGCCGCCCCCGTGCCCGACGGCATCACCGGACTGCTCCACACCCTGCCCGACCCCGCCGAGAGCAGCCGCTTCGCAGGCATGGATCTGGCGTCGTCCGCCGAACTCGCCCACCTGCCCTGGCTGGCGCCCTGGCACCCGGAGACCGTCGCCGCCCACGGCCTGCCCAGCGCCGTCTACCAGGCGGACACGACGTCCGGCCCCCGAGGCACCAACCCCCTGTTGCCCCGGCTCGCCGAGGCCCCCGGCGAGTTCGGCCCGGTGAGCCACCTGCTGCTCGCCTACGGGCTGACCGCCGGCCGGGCGGACCAGCGCACCGCCGCGCTGGACGCCCTGCTGGCCCTGACGGTACGCGGCCGACTGCGCCCGGACGCGCTCGGCGAGTGGCTCGCGGCGCTCTGGCGGCTGACCGCGGCCAAGCCGAACCGGTTCCTGCCCGCCCTCGCCGACGCCGCGCGCGGCGGCGCGGGCCCGGCGGTGTGGGAGGTGCTCGCGGCTCTGGTCACCGCGCTCGCCGACGAGCCCGGCCGGCGCGGCCTGGCCGCCGCCCTCACCCTGACCGCCGAGTGCGCGGCGGCCGACGGCATCCGCACCCCGCTGCCCGCCCTCGACACCCTGGCCGCACCCGGTGCCCCCGCCCGCGTCCGGACGGAGGCGGCCCGCCTGGCCCGGATCCTGACGGCCTGACCGTCCCGGATGGTGACGGCCTGACCGTTCCGGCCCGCCCTGGACGAGAGAGGAAACCTTCTGCATGATCAACCGATGACCACCCCAGAGACTGTCGTCGAAAGCCAGCTCGCCGCCTACAACAGCCACGACCTCGAAGCCTTCGCGGCCACGTACGCCCCGGACGTCCTCATCAACCGCCGAGGCGGCGACCGCCTGCTCGGGCGCGACGCCGTGCGGGAGGCGTACGCCGAGATGTTCGCCAAGGGCCGCTGCCGGGCCGAGATCGTCGGCCGGCTCACCGAGGGGGACTGGGTGGTGGACCACGAGATCGCCCACGGCATCAGGGACGAACCCCTGCGCGTGCTGGTCGCCTACCGCGTCCGCGACGGCCTGATCGACCGCGTCGACTTCCTCGGCTGACGGGCCTGCGCGGATCGGCCCGGCGGCGACCGGTCTGACGCCGATCAGCCCGGCGCCGATCAGCCCGGCGCCGATCAGCCCGGCGCGGACCGACCGGGCGTCGCCCGTAGGGCCGGACCGCTCGCGGTGGCGGTCCGGTGTCCCGCCGTCACAGGTGCAGCAGCAGGCCGCGCAGGGGCGCGGGGACCTGCTCCGGGCCGAGGGCCTCGGTCAGGAGACGGCTGTAGCGGATCTTGCGCCCCGACTTCGTGCCGAGGAAACGCCGCATCCGCTGCTGCTGTGGCCGGTCCTGCTGGGCGGGCTGACGCACGAAGGTCTGCCAGGCCGCGAGGTCGCCCTCGGCCCGGATGATCTCCTCGATCCGTGGCACTCCCAGCGCGCGGATGAGCTCGTCCTCCAGGTCCGCCGTGCACACGAGGATCCCGTCGCTCGCCACTCCGGCCCGCGCGAAACCGCGCTCGTAGAAGCCCTGTTCGTTCTCGTCGCACAGCCCGGTCAGACGCAGGCCCAGCCCCGTCGGCCCGAGCAGGGCGGCGAAACGGCCGACGTTCATCGCCCCGCCCATCGGGACGACGCACACCCCCTCGGCGGCAAGGTCCCGGCCGTGGCGCGCGGCCAGCGCCTCCACGGCCGCGAGGTCGCTCGGGCCCTCCAGCAGCACCGCCGTCCGCACCCGCAGCAGCTCGGCCAGCTCACCCGCGGGCTCGCCCGGTCCTCCCGCCGCCCAGCCGAGGACTGCCTCCCGGAACGCCTCCATGTCCGTCATGGGCGCGATTCTGCCCCGGCCGGGGGCGGGCCGGCCACGGACTTTCCACCGGGACGCCGAGCCCGGCCCGGACAGCGCGAAGGGTAAGCCGCGCGCGGGCGGGGCGCCTCCCGCGCCATGGAGGCGCGGCCGGTTCCACGCCATTCACCGGCCGACCCGGCGTCCCGGCGGATACCGCTGCCCCGGGCATTCGTACGCACCCCACCGGCACCACCGGTCCCACCGCACACGGAAGGTTTGGACGGAGATGGCCGATACGCGGTCAGTCCACGGCGACGGCGGTTGACCGTGTACGCGACGCCGGGGAAGCTGATCGAGCACGACCCAACAACCCGTTCACAGCGGGCCGGGTCCGTGATTCGGAATCAATTCGTGTGTGATTCGACCGAGGAGAATCCGTGTTCCCGAAAACGAAGAAGATCGTGACTTCCCTGACCGTCGCGTTCGCCGCGGCGGTCACGTTCACCGTGGCCGGCCCGTCCGGCAACGCCTTCGCCATCGACCACGTCCCGTGTGACGGGAACCGCAACGACTTCCTGAAGATCTGGTCGCACCTCGACGGCCGTGACAGCGTCGACTGCTACGCGAACGCCGGCCGGACCTCCTTCGGCAACTGGTGGGTCGACCGGATCTCCACCGGCAACAACGACCTGATCTACTACGACGCCAACGGCGACTCGGTCAAGGTCCCGCGCTGGACCGACATCACCTACCCGAACCGTCCGCCGCTGGTCAAGGACATCGAAATCCTCTGACGGCCCCGCCGGCGCCGACGGGTCGCACGGACGGGTCGCGCTGACGATCCGCCGGGCCGGCCGCTTCGGACTCGCGTTCGACGGTCCTCTGTCCTCCTGTCCTCCGCCTTCCGATGGGAGGACGGAGGACCGTCCGGCGGAAACCGACCGGTTCGCGGATTCTCGGCTGTCCCACCCGCGGATCCGTGAACCTTTCCATCCACACCGGATAAACGCTTTTCCGGACCTTCCGGAAAGATTTTCGAACGATCTTCAGCGGTGCGGTCCGTAGTCCCAGTGGTGGTCCGGATAGTCCCCGCACGGATACTGCATCAGCGGGGCCGCCGGGGCGTTGCTGCCGTGGGAGACGGCGAGGCACTGGCGGCTGTTGCCGTTGACGAAGCGGATGCCGTGCGGCCACTTCTCGATTCTCCAGGACTGTGCCGGGCTGTTTCCGCACACGGACTGGACCACCTGGGCGGCGGCCTCGGTGCTGGAGTCCCGGACGGCGAGGCACCGGGCGCTGTTGTAGCTGATGATCCGGTAGTAGGTGTCGCCGCCGGGGTCCGTGTAGGCCTGCTGGGCCTCCCAGAAGTGGTCGGGGAAGTCCCCACAGGGATACTGCTGGACCAGTGCCCCTTCCTCCCGGCTGCCGCCGGGCGTGGCGACGCACTGCAGACTGTTGGCGTTCCTGATCGCCACCGGTCCCGTCGGCGGGACGAGCGGAGTGCCGCCGAGGCGCCCCGGCGCCGGGACCGCGGACGCGGAGGCGGCGGGTGCCGATGGCGGCGCGGGCCGCTCGCTCCCGGCGGCAGCCGAGGGGCCGGAGGGCTCCGGCAGTACGGCGGGAGGTGTGCCGGGAGCCGCGGTACCGGGCAGCACCGGTGCGCTCGGCGTCCCCGCTGCCTGGGCCGGCCCGCCCTCGGGTGGGGGCGCCGTGGCCGGAGCTTCGCCGGAGGGCCGTGCCGAGGGGCTGCCCGTCGGTGGAGCGGACGGGCCGTCACCCGCAGCGCGGGTCGGGGAGACCTCGGAGCCGGCCGCCGCGGGGGGCGCGCCGACGAAGACGGACGCCGGGCGCAGCCGTACGCCCACCAGCACACCCGTCAGGACCAGGACGCCGGCCATGACCGCCGCCGCGCCGACGGCGGCGCCCGTCCTGACGGCCCGACGCCGTCGCGCGTTCACAGGATCAGCGGGCGGCGGGGCGGCGAACGTCGGGCCCGGGACGGCGAATGTCGGGCCCTGGACGGCGAACGTCGGGCCCGGGGCGAAGGAGCCGGTCGGGCGATCGTCCGTGACCGGGACCAGCTCACCGCGGACGATCGTGGGGCCGGCCGTCGCCGGGGTCATCCGGACCACGTCCAGGCAGCGGTCGGCCAGGGCCGCCCGTACCGCTACGAGATCCGTGTTCAGGCGTCGCAGTACGGGCAGGTGCTTCCGCACCCCGTCGGCCGCTGCGGGCTCCGCTCCCGGCCGCCGGTCGCCGTCGGTCCCGGCCCGCGACCGCTCCCGGTCGACCAGCAGCCCCACCGCGCGTTGCTCCTGTTCCGCCGTCCGCCGCGCGTCGCGCGCGCTCTCCCTGATGCGGCGTACCTCGTCCAGGCAGCGCGTCGCCTCCACCAACCGGACCCGTCGCAGCTCCGCGCCGCCCGCGCCGCCCGCGCCGCCTGGGTCGGCCGGCAGCGGCGCGCGGACGGTGGTCCCGTCCTCGACGCCGGTGCCCAGTTCACCCCGCAGCTCGGCCACGATCGCCACCAGCACGCGGATCAGCTCCTCCGCCTCCGCGACGCCGGCCTCGGCCTGCCGTTGCGCCTGCCTGGCCAGCTCCAGTGCCTGCCGCGCGGCCGACCGTCCCTCCGTGGGCGACGGGAGCCCCCTGGCCGCCAGCCCGGCGTGTTCGTGCAGGTGACCGGCCCGTGCCAGCAGCACCGCCCGGGCTCGGGGGTCCGTCACCCGGTCGTGGATCAGCCGCTGGAGCAGGTGCCACGGGATGTCCTTCTCCGCGGAGCGGTACTCGCTCCAGCTGGTCTTGCCGCCCGGGTACCGTCGCGCGAGCTCTCGGACGGTGAGCCCGGAGGTCACCTCCCGCACGAACCGGGCCAGGTCGTTCGCCTGCTCGGTCTCCCCCTTGAGCCGCCCCTGCGGGCGTCCGGCGCTAGCCACTTCCTGCCCCCTGCCGTGTCCGCGGCCAATCCGGGTTGTCCGCTGCTCACCTGGACCGTGGCGGATTTTTGTAGATGGACAATCAAATATGCCCGCAGTGTGGGGGCTCCACCGGGTCTTCGGACAAGTCGCACCAGGAGCTCCGGTGCCGGAACCGCAGGGAGCTCGTGAGCCGGGCCCGCCGCCACCTGCTGCGGCGCGGGGGAGTCGGCACCACGAACCCCGAGCGCCGCGACCGGGTGGCCGACCGTCGACAACGGGGGACGGTCGGCCACCCGCGTGCCGGACGGCGGGTCGGCCGCCGGCCGGACCAGTCGAGCGGTGAGGAGCGTCGCAAGTGGTGAGGAACGTTGGGGGACCCGGGAGCGTAGCCTGCTCCCGGGCCCTTTGGTGCCGCCATTCGTGCACACCGGCACGTTTAAGGGTCGCGGATCAGATTGAAATCGACGCGTTCTGCCGTTGAACTACCGTGCCACGGAGCGGCACAGACGGGACTCGAACCCGCATTCGTCGATGTTCGTCCGCACCCGGTCGATCCGGTGTCCGGCGGCGAATGCTGAGACTGGAGCAGGAGTCTGAGATTCAGGGGGCCCGCCTCTGCCTGGCTTGGGCTACCCCGGCCGGTGGTGCCGGGGGGAGGATTCGAACCTCCACTGTGACCCCTGGGTCAGCTTCAACGTCAGTTTCAGCTTTTCGCACCGTGCGGCGCGTGGCCGTCCGGTCTGCCGGACAGGTCCTCGACGCGCTCGGTGCACCCGCCCGGCTCCCCGGGCGGGCGATCAGGAGGCTACCCGAACAGGTAGCCGAAGACGGCGTCGCCCACCCGCTGGTCGGTGACCTCGACGGCGTTGGCCTCCTCGCGGGCGAACTTGACCGCCTGCTGGAGCTTCTCCACCCGCTCGACGAGCTCGTTCACCCGGCGGGCAGGCAGGGCGCCGGAGAACTTCACCGTCGTCCAGTAGCCGACCGCGACGTCCTCGTAGTAGACCTCGACCTGCGCCGGGTGCTTCTCGGTGGCCTCGGCCTTGACATGGTTGCGCGGCACCTTCTTGGTCCGGATGGTGCGCACCGGCTCGGTCTTCCAGGAGTCGGTGGACGGGTCGAGGTTCCAGGACTCGGAGGCGTCCAGCACCGGGAGCTTCTTCACGAAGGTGAACAGGTCGGTGAGCTGCTTCTCCAGGAAGAGCAGGTAGGGCACCGGCACCTGGGCCAGCAGCACCCGGCCGTCCACCACCACGTCGGCGCGGGCGTCGATGTTGGCCCAGTCCTTGGTGGCCGTCACGTCGAACAGCCGGGTGAGGGTGTTCGCGGTGGACCGCAGGATGTCCTCGGCCTTCAGCTGCACCCGGGTCGACTCCGGCGGCAGCTGCTCGCCCTCCTCGTCCTTGGGCTGGTAGGCGCGGGAGATCCCGGCCAGCAGCGCGGGCTTCTGCAGGTCCTGGTGGGCCTGGGTCAGCTCCTGGAAGGACTTGGACTTGACGCCCTTTTCGACGGCGATGATCTGGTTCAGCTTTGCCACGCTGGGGACGCTAGCAGTCTCGAACTGATCAGCGACAGCGAATTACTGACGGACCGAAATCGGGATCACGGGGTACTTCCGCCTCCCGTACGGCGCGCTGGTCCGCCCCGGACGGGGCCCGGCGGGCTAGGTTCGTGCCCGTGAGCGGCAACGACGTGATCCTGGCGCTGGTCGTGGTCACCGCGCTGGGATTCGACTTCACCAACGGCTTCCACGACACCGGCAACGCCATGGCGACCTCCATCGTCACCGGAGCCCTCCCGCCGCGCATCGCGGTGGGCGTCTCGGCGGTGCTGAACCTGGTGGGCGCGTTCCTGTCGACGGCGGTCGCCGCGACGATCGCCGGCGGCCTGGTGCACAGCCAGGAGGTGACGCTGACCGTGGTCGTGGCGGGCCTGACCGGCGGCATCCTGTGGAACCTGACGACCTGGTACGTCGGGATCCCCTCCAGCTCCTCGCACGCGCTGATCGGCGGCGTGGTCGGGGCGACCATGGCGGCGGCCGGCGCCTCCGCCGTCAAGTGGCAGGGCCTGGTGGCCAAGGTGATCGTGCCGGCCGCCCTGTCACCGCTCATCGCCGGCGTGGTCGCCGCGCTCGGCACCCGTCTCGTCTACCACCTCACCCGCGACGTCACCGAGAACGCCCGCACCCGCGGCTTCCGCGGCGGCCAGGTCGGCTCGGCCTGCATGGTCTCGCTCGCCCACGGCACCAACGACGCCCAGAAGACCATGGGCGTCATCACCCTGGCCCTGATCGCCGACGGAGCGCTGAGCAGTGGGGCGAAGGCCCCGACGTGGGTGATCGCCTCCTGTGCCGCGGCCATCGCCCTGGGCACCTACATCGGCGGCTGGCGGGTGATCAGGGCACTGGGCAAGGGGCTGGTGGAGATCGAACCGCCGCAGGGGATGGCCGCCGAGTCGGCCTCGGCCGCGGTCATCCTCTCCTCCGCCGACTTCGGCTACTCGCTCTCCACCACCCACGTCGCCACCGGGTCGATCCTCGGATCGGGGGTCGGCAAGAAGGGCGCGACCGTACGGTGGAACCTCGCCCGCCGGATGGTGGCGGCCTGGCTGCTGACCCTCCCGGCCGCGGCCCTGGTCGGGGCGCTCGCCTACTGGGCCGCCCACGGGATCGGCGGCACCGGCGGCGTGGCGGCCGTCGTCGCCGTCCTGGTGCTGGCCTCGGTCGCCTTCTTCGCGGCCTCACGCCATCCGGCCGTCACCCCGGAGAACGTCAACGCCGCGTGGACCGGCACGGTCGTCCCGGAGACCGTCCCCGACGAGGTGATCCGGTGAACACCTGGATCGATCCGAACGCGCTCTGGAAGATCGTCGTGGTCGGAATCCTGGCCGGCGCCGGTCTGCCCGCACTGTTCGCCGTCGGCCTGCGCGCCCTCAACCCGCCGGCGGTCCCCGACCCGGCCGGGGCCCTTGTCCGCCGGGCTCCCGGCGCACTCGGCCACGCCGTCGCCGCGGGGTGCTTCGCGGTGGTCCTTGCCGCGATCGGCTGGGGCATCTACATCATCGTCGCCCACAGCTGAGCGCGCGCCGAGGGCCCCGGCGCCGTACGGCCGGCAGCCCTGATGCGTCGCCCGGCGCGCCGTACGGCAGGCCGACCGCCGACACCCGGGCCCGCGAGGCGGGCCGCAGCCTGCGGACTGCGGCTTGCGGACTGCGGCCCGCGGCCCGCCCGGCGAACCCGGGGCAGGAGGATCAGCGGGCCAGCAGGTCCCGGATCGCCGCCGCGATCTCCTCCGGCGCCTCCTCGGCCATGAAGTGCCCCGCCCGGGTCAGCCGGTGGTCCAGGTCCGGCGCCCACGCCCTCCACACCCCGGCCGCGTCGTAGCCCAGCCGCACCCCCCAGTCCTGCTGTACGACCGTCACCGGCATGGCCAGCTGCGACCCGGCGTCCAGGTCCGCCTGGTCGTGCACCACGTCGATGCCCGCCGAGGCCCGGTAGTCCGCGACGATCGACGGCACCGCCGCGGCGCTCGCCCGCAGGTACTCGGCCCGTACGTCCGCCGGCACGGCCGCCGGATCACCGGCCCAGGCGTCGAGGAACGAACCGAAGAACGCGTCCGCGCTGTTGGCGATCATCGTCTCCGGCAGGCCCGGCGGCTGCGCCATCAGGAACAGGTGGTAGCCGACGGCCGCCGGCACGCCGTGCAGGACGTTCCACATGTCGAGCGTCGGCACGACGTCGAGGACGCCCAGATGGGTGACGGCCTCGGGGTGGTCCAGACCCGCCCGGAAGGCGACCAGCGCGCCCCGGTCGTGGCCGACGAGGGCGAAGCGCTCGTGGCCGAGCGCCGCCGCCAGGGCCACGACGTCGGCGGCCATGGTGCGCTTGGCGTACACCTCGGGGCCGGTGGCCGCGGGCTTGTCGCTGGCGCCGTAGCCCCGCAGGTCGGGGCAGATCACCGTGTGCTCGCCGGCGAGCAGCCCGGCGACGTGCCGCCACATCAGGTGGGTCTGGGGGAAGCCGTGCAGCAGTACGACCGGGCTGCCGCTGCCGCCGACGGCGGCGGCCAGCTCCACACCGTCCGCACCGGGCAGGCGGATGCGGTCGAAACCAGGAACGACACGGCCGAAATCTGGAACGGCGCGGCCGAAACCGGGAGCAACACGGTCGAAATCGGGAACAGCGGGCGTCATGGGAGAGCGTCCTTTCGGATCGGAGACCGACCGGGCCAGCCTGCGCGACGGCGATCAGCAGCCGATCAGTACGGTTGGGCGCGCCCGGCCCCGGCCCGCAGGATGGAGGCATGCGAATCGACGTGCTGGGAGCCGTACGGGCCCTGCGTGACGACGGAAGCCCCGTCGACCTGGGCGGCCCCCGCCACCGGGAGGTGCTCGCCCGGCTCGTCGCCGCCGAGGGGCGGATGGTCACCACCGACACCCTGGTCGACGACCTGTGGACCGACCCGCCGGCCCGCGCCGTGGGCGCCCTGCGCACCTTCGTCGGCGCGCTGCGCCGCGCCCTCGAACCCGACCGGCCACCGCGCACGCCACCGCGCGTCCTCGTCACCGAAGGCCCCGGCTACGCGCTGCGCCTGCCGCGCGAGGACGTGGACGTCCACCGCTTCCAGGACGCCCTGGCCCGCGCCCGGCGTGACCCGGGGGCGGTGAGCGAACTCGCCGCGGCGCTCGCGGCCTGGCGCGGACCCGCCTACGCCGACGTGGCCGGCTCCGCGTGGGCGCAGCGCGAGCGGGCCCGGCTGGAGGAATGGCGGCTGGAGGCGGTGGAACTGCGCGCCCGCGTCCTCCTCGACTCCGGGGAGGGGGCCGACCTGGTCGCCGAACTGGGCGCCCACGTCGCCGAACACCCGTGGCGCGAGCCGGCCTGGGGGCTGCTCGCCCGGGCGCTGCACCGCGCGGGCCGCCAGGCCGACGCCCTGGCCGCCCTGCGCCGCGCCCGCGCGATGCTCGCCGACCGGCTCGGGCTGGACCCGGGCGCGGAACTCCGGCGTCTGGAGACGGAGATCCTCAGCGGGGCCGTGCCTCCCGGCGGCGTCGTGTGGAGCGGGCCCGGCGTCGCGCTGGGTCCGCGCACCACCGTGGACCTGGCCCGCACCCTCGCACTGGCGGGCGGCGACGCCCTCGTCCGCTCCCGGCGCGAGCGCCTCGCGGCCGTCCGGGCGGCACAGCGCACGGGGGACCTCCGGCTGACCGCCCGGGTCATCGGGGCCTACGACGTGCCCGCCCTGTGGAGCCGGGCCGACGACCCCGAGCAGTCCCGCGCCGTCGTCGAGGCCGCCGAGCGCACCCTCACCGGGCTCGGCCCCGACGGCCCCGCCGACCTGCGCGCCCGACTCCTGGCCACGATCGCCGTCGAGAGCCGCGGCGCCGACCTGTCCGGGGCGGAGCCGGAGCGCGCGCGACGGGCGGCCCGGCAGGCGCTGGCGCTGGCACGGGACCTCGCCGATCCCGCCCTGCTGGTGTTCGCCCTCAACGGGGTGTTCCTCCAGACCTTCGCCCGCTGCGGGCTCGCGGCCGAACGGGACGCGGTCGGCGCCGAGATCCTCGACCTGGCCACCCGTCACGACCTGCCGAACTTCGCCGTCCTCGGACGACTCGTCCGCCTCCAGGGCGCCTCGGCCCTCGGCGACCTCGATGCCGCGGCCGAGCACGCCGAGGCCGCCGAAGGGCTCGCCGCCACCACCGAGGCGCCGCTCGTCCCCGTCCTCACCGGGTGGCTGCGGGCCCGGATCACGGCGGCCCGCAGCACCGAACCCGGCGGACCGAGCGCGGCCACCGCCGCGCAGCAGTACCGCACCGCCGAAGACGCCCTGCGGACGGCCGGCATGCCGGGGCTGCACCGAGGCCTGTTCCCGCTCGCCCTCTTGGGGCTGCGCCTGCTGCACGACCGGCCCGCGCCCACCGACCCGCGCCTGGACTGGGGACCGTACCGGCCGTGGGCGCAGCCCCTGGTGCTGCTCGCCCAGGACCGGCCCGCGCAGGCCCGTACCGCCCTCGCCGCGGCACCCGAGCCGCCGCACGACCACCTCCAGGAGGCGATGTGGTGCCTGAGCGCCCGCGCCGCCGTACGCCTGGGCGAGCGCGCGATCGCGGCGCGCGCCGTGGCCGCCCTGCGCGACGCCCGTACGGAACACGCCGGTGCGGGCAGCGGACTGCTGACCCTGGGGCCGGTGGCGCGCTACCTGGCGGAGGCGGAGGCGCTCGCCACGGCCGGGTGAGCGCCGGCGGTGCGCGTCCGCCCGGTGTCCGCGACGGTGCCGTCGCCGGGGCGGGGCGGTGCCGCGTGGTCCGGGTCCACCGATTCCCCCTCGCGCCCGGCCGCCGGTGCGCCGTCGTCACGGTGGCCGGGCTCTGAGCCATCGGCGGCGGGTCCGGGCGGCGGACTCCTGGGGTCCGCCGCCCGGACCGTGCACTGCCCGTGCGGTCCTCTTCCGACCCAGAGGGTGAGGCGGCCCGGGGCGGGCGGGAAAACCGTGCGACAACGGACGGGTCCGCTCCTACACTCCCGGCATGATCCGTGCAGCGGTGGTGGAGGACGCGTCGGCGATCGGCGGCCTGAAGGTGAGGGCGTGGCGGGCGGCGTACGCGGGATTCATGAGCGCCGGGTACCTCGACGGGCTGGACCCGGCCGAGGAACTGGCGGACTGGGACGAGTACCTGGCCGACCTCCCGGACGGGCACCGGCTGTGGGTCGCCGAGGAGGACGGCGCCGTGACCGGCTTCTGCCGGACCGGGCCCGCCGACGGCGATCCGGACCTCGGCGGCGACGCGGCGGAGGTCTACGGCCTCTACATCGAGCCGGACCGCATCGGCACGGGCCTGGGCGGGCGCCTGTTCGGCCACGCCGTGGCCGACCTGGAGGCGCGGGCCCGTCGGCCGCTGTGCGTGTACGCCTACGTGCCCAACGCCTCCGCCATCCGCTTCTACGAGCGGGCCGGGTTCGCGCAGGACGGCACCACCCGCCTCGACGAGGAGGACGACGGGACGGCGATCGCCGAGGCACGGCTGGTCAAGCACCCGTAGGCCGGGAGCGGGCGAGCGCCCTTCCGGTCACCCGGCCGCAGCGGCTCGGGAACGACGGCTGTCGGACCCTCGTGCGAACGTGTCCGGAGGGGCTGGCACCGCGCGCTGGTGCACGGGCGAAGGAGGGGGCACGATGACGGGCTGGGCCGGTGTGACCTGGGAGAGCTGGCGGGACCACGGCGAGATCCGCGCGCGGCTCGACTCGGGAGCCGACCCGGACGCATGGGGCCCGGGGCGCCCCCTGCACCGTGCGGCAACGGTCGGCTCTCCCGAGGTGGTGGCCGAACTGGCGGGCCGCGTCTCGGACGTGGACGCGTCGGACGGTGGGACGACCGCGCTGTGGGAGGCCGTCATGGCGAACCGGCCGGACAACGCCCGGACCCTCGTGGCCGCCGGTGCCGATCCCTGGCGGCCCCAGCTCGGCGGCTGGTCCCCGGGCCGCCTCGCCCTGGCCGGCCCGGACCCCGACCTGTTCCCCGTTCCCGACGGCGAGCCCGGTCTGACGGCAGCTGAGCAGACGACCGTCCAGCGCGGCCGGCGACTCGTCGAGGTCCTGGGACGCTTCCACTACGAGGGCACCGGTCTGGCCTGCATCGCCGGCATCGACGCCGCCGAAGCGATCCGCCGCCTGGAGGCGACGCCCGTGGAGGAGGAGTTCATGGCGGACTTCCTCGACGACCCGTACGGGTACGGCATGGACGAGGGCCTGCTCATCGCCGGCGTCACGACCGTTCCCGGCGGATGCGTCGTCACCCAGCCTTGGGGCTACACCCCGTCCACTCCCGAGGCGATGGCCCGCCTGACCACCGGCACCGTCGGCTACGGCCTCTACGCCAACCCCAAGAGCGGCAACCAGGGCCGCATCGTCCGCGACGGCACCGTCGAGGCCTGGGACCTCCACCCCGGCGGCGGCCCCCATCCCGGGGACACCTCCGAGGAGGTCCTGGACGCCTACCTCTACCACCGTCACGCCGTCGCCTTCGCCTGCTCCTTCGCGGGTCTGCGACCCACCAGCGCCCGCGCCGTCACCGGCCCCGCCGACACGTGGGTCCGGCTGCCCGGCCTCGACCACCGGGGCCACTGACGTGTGTGCGGCGCCGGGCGTGCCGTAGTACCCCTGGAAAGACCTGAACCGTTCCCGTTTGGAGTCGTTGATGGCCGTTCGCCGTGTCGTGCCCAACATCCGGTCGCAGGCCGCCGAGGAGAGCCGGGAGTTCTACGGCCTGCTGGGCTTCGAGGAGGTCATGAACCACGGCTGGATCATGACGCTCGCCTCCCCGTCCAGTCCGGCGGCGCAGATCAGCGTGATGACCGGCGACAGGACCGCGCCCGTCGACCCCGACCTGAGCATCGAGGTGGACGACGTGGACGCGGCCTACGCGGTGATGCGGGCGAGCGGTGCGGAGATCGTCCACCCCTTGCAGGACGAGGAGTGGGGCGTGCGGCGGTTCTTCGTCCGCGACCCCAGCGGACGGGTGGTCAACGTGCTGGGCCACCTCTGACCTCCCGGCTCGCCGACGGGCGGCGGCGGCACCCCAACGCACGGCGGGCCTCCGTCGGCCGGGGGGTCTGCCACCGGATTCGGGCGGAGGGCCGCCCCCGGCGAGAACGGTGGCCGGCCCCAGGGCGCCGCGGGCCCCGCCGACGCGAAGATCGACTCATCGAACGCCGAGGTCATCGGCGTTCCGTCGAGGCGAGGTGGTCACAACGATGGCAGGCAACGAGCGGATCGCGCGGCGCGGACTGTTGGCGGCGGTGGCGGCGGTGTCCGCCGCGGCCGTGCTGGCCCCGGTGGCGGCGGTCGCCGCGCCGGCGGGCACGGGCGCCACGGACGCGGACGCGGCGCGGCGCTCCGCCGTGGTGCGCGCGCTGGAGGGCGTCGCCCAGCCGCTGCGGACGACGGAACCCGGCGGCGGCACCGCCGACCTGCGCGCCCTGGGCTCGATGATCGGCGACGCCGAGGTGGTCGGCGTCGGCGAGGCCACCCACGGCTCGCACGAGTTCTTCGCGATGAAGCAGCGGCTGTTCCGCTACCTCGTCGAGGAGAAGGGCTTCACCACCTTCGCGCTGGAGACCAGCTGGAGCAGCGGCCTGCGGATCGACGAGTACGTCCAGGGCGGCCTGGGCGACGCGCGGCAGGTCGTCAAGGACGCCCTGGGCGGCAGCCCGTGGGACCGCGAGGAGTTCGCCGACCTGATCGCCTGGATGCGGGCCCACAACCGGAGCCACCCGCGCAACCCGGTCCACTTCGTGGGGGACGACCTCGGCCTCCCGAGGCTCGGCGACGGGATGTTCGAGCGGGTCACCTCCTACGTGCGCGGGGCCCGCCCCGACCTCCTCCCGCAGCTCGACGGGCTCTACGCGGGCCTGCGGCCGTTCGACGACGCCTTCGCCTACCTGAAGAAGCCGCTCGCCGAGCGCCGGGAGGACGCCGCCAAGGCGCGGCAGGCCCTCGACCTGGTCACCGCGAGCGGTGCCGGTCCGGGCGGTGCCGGTCCGGGCGGCGCCGGTGCCGACGGCGGCGACGCCCACGCGTGGGCCGTCCAGCACGCCCGGAACATCGCCGAGACCTTCGCCTTCGCGGCCCTGGACCTCGACGACCCGGCCTCCGTCTCCGCTGCGGAGCAGCTGCGCGACCGGGCGATGGCGGACAACACCGCGTGGTGGCAGCGCCGCACCGGCGGCAAGGTGCT
Organism: Kitasatospora sp. NPDC056651; assembly: GCF_042792155.1. Lineage (NCBI taxonomy): Bacteria > Bacillati > Actinomycetota > Actinomycetes > Kitasatosporales > Streptomycetaceae > Kitasatospora > Kitasatospora sp. NPDC056651. The sequence goes on from NZ_JBHTWX010000040.1 coordinate 33,748, forward strand.
GCTGTCGGCGCACAACGGGCACGCCGGCTACCTGGCCACCGACACCTTCCTGTACCCCAAGCCGCAGGGCTCCTGGCTGCGCGAGGCCTACGGCCGTGGCTACGTGGCCGTCGGCTTCACCTTCGACCGCGGGTCCTTCCTCACCAACGACGCGATCCTGACCGACGACTGGAAGACCGTCACCGTGCCGGCCGCCACACCGGACATGAACGAGTACACCCTCGCCCAGGTCCGCCGGCGGGACTACTACGTCGACCTGCGCACCGCCCCCGGGGCCGCCCGCGACTGGCTGGACGTCAGCCGCCCCACCTACGACGCGGGCTCGGTCTACGTCAGCGACCCGATGCCGCGACTCGCGATCGGCCGGGCCTACGACGTCCTCGTCCACCTGGACCAGGTCACCCAGGCGCGCACGTTCTGACCGCCGCGCCCGCCGGGCGCGGCCGCTCAGCCCGCCGTGGCGGTGGCGGCGAAGTCGCGGACGAGCGCCCAGACCTCGGCGGGCCGCTCCTCCTGGGCGAAGTGCCCGGCGTCGGCCACCACCGCCGTGGTCAGGTTCTCGACCCCGGCCTCGCGCAGGCCCCGGGCGTAGGCGCGGATGTCGCCGCCCTCGGCGTCGCCCCGTACGTACAGCAGCGGTGTTCCGACCGGGCCGGCGGCGGCGAACGCGGCGTTGTCCCGGGCGTCCTGGCCGAAGGCCCGGTACAGGTCGAACCCGGCGGTGAGCGCCTCCGGGCTGTCGTAGGCGGCGGCGTGGGCGGCCCGGGACTCGGCGGTGATCCGCCGGGGGTCGGGCGACAGGACGTCGTAGAAGTAGTCGAAGTACGCGGCCTGGCGCCCCTGGACGAGGGTTTCGGGCAGGGCCGGGACGGTGTGCAGCCCGAAGTGCCAGATGTGGGGGTTGCGCAGGACGTCGTCCCACGGGGCGACGCCGGGGACGACGGTGTTCATGATGACGACGCGGTCGACGCCTTGGACGCCTTCGGCGCCTTGGACGCCTTCGGTGTCGGCGAACTGCCGCAGGTAGGCGTAGGCCGCCATTCCTCCGGCGTCGTGGCCGACCAGGGTGGCGCCCGTGAGGCCGAGCTCCCGCACCAGGGCGTGGACCGTCCGTGCCAGCCGGAGCTTCGATCCGTCGCCGGCCTGCCGGGTGGACCTGTCGCCGACCGCCCGGGTGGATCCGCCGATGCCCGGCAGGTCGATCGCGATGATCCGGGCCTCGTCCCGGGCGGCTTCCATCACCCCCAGCCAGGTCCGCCAGGACTCCGGCCAGCCGTGCAGGAACAGGAACGGTCGGCCTTCGGGAGCGCCGGACTCCACGACGTGGAGCGGGACGCCGTCGGCCACCACGGTGGAGTGACGCGCATCAGTAGACATGATTCATGTCTACCAAACGACATGTGGCATGTCTATTGGCCTAGGATGCCTCCATGAGCGGCGACCACGACCGACCGGCCTTCGAACGCGGCACCGGCTTCCTGCTGGCGCGGCTGGGCTCCCTCACGGCCCGCTCCTGGACGGCCTTCCTCGGCGAGCACCGGCTGACCCAGGCCCAGTACGCCGTCCTGGTCGCCCTCGGCCGGCACGGCGCGGTGGGGCAGCGGCGCCTGGCGGAGCTCGTCGCCATGGACGCCCGCAACATCGTCCCCGTCCTCGACCAGCTGGCGGACCGGCGGCTGGTCGAACGCCGCCCCCACGCCACCGACCGCCGCCGCCGACTCGTCGTCCTCACCGAGGAGGGAACCGCCCTCGTCGGGTCGATCGCCTCGGCGGCGGCGGCCGAGCAGGACCGGTTCCTCGACGCCCTGACCGAGGCCGAGCGCGAGCAGCTCAACCTCCTGCTCCAGCGGCTCTACGCCGCGCACATCCCCGCCACGGATCCGTCCTGACCATCCGTGCTCAGGACGGCCGCCGGCACCTTCCTCGCCGACGGCCTCGGGACCGAGGCGGTGCGCCGGCTGCCCGGGCTGTTCCGGCGCCCGGACCACCTGAAGCCGGATGGTGTCCCCCGCCCGGCAGCGCATGCACAGCACCCCCGTCCGAGGTACGGGGTTGCCGCAATGCTCCGCGCCCGTTCCGGCGCACTCCGCGGCCGTCCGGCGGTCCTGCTCCTGCCGGACAGCCCGTGGGCCCTCGAACGGGCCGGTGCGGGACTGGACGGGCAGCACCGCGTGGACCGGGGCTGCCGGAACGAAGCCGATCCGCTGTGCCACGAATCCGTCCGGATTCCCGACAACTGCCGGGAGGCTCGCGGTGATGGCGCTCCGCAGAGCGGCCGGAGCCCATCCGGCGGCCAGCAGGCCGTCCAGACGCGCGCCCTGCTCGGCGAGCGCCGGGCCGGCCACCGCCACCCGCTCATCCCGGCTCCCGATCTCCAGCAGCAGCGTCACCCCCGGCGACGGCGACGGAGGCGGAGCCGCTGAGCGCGGGCGACGGATGCTGCAGTGGCGTCCCGCTCCGGCCCCTCCGTCCGCTCGCTGCCCACGTTTCGCCGCGGTGCGGGCGGGGACGGACGGGACGGACGTCGGCTTCTTCGTAGATCTTGTCGGTACAGCTTCTTTGGGGGCCGGGTTGTCGCTGGTCAGCGCGCTGCGGCTGCTCGTTGTCGAGCGGGGGCTGCTCGACAACGAGCAGGCCGTGCTGGAAATCGAGCGGTCGAAACGACCAGGAGCTTCGTTCGGTCGGGGCTGGTCGGTTCGTGCGTTCGACATCGAGCTGACGCATCCGCGAGCGGTCCGGGTGTGGGTCGGAGGGGCGACCGGGCAGGTGCGCCAGTCCGCGCTGTAGGCGTCGAGCTTGTCCCAGGTGTTGCGCCAGCCGACCATCGGGCCGTCGGGCAGATCGCGGACCCGGTAGCGGCGGTACGTGTTCTGGATGCCGCCCTTGCCGGTGGACTTCACCACCCGCTCGCCGTCCGGGTTGGTGACCAGGTCGAGCTTGGCCAGCAGCGCGAGGGAGTTGCGCACCGTCGACTCCCCGACGGGCTTGGCGCCGTTCGCGGTGAGCAGGTAGGCGAGCTGGTCGATCGACATCCGCCGCAGACCGCCCGGCCGCTTCTCGCTGATCATCGACCGCAGCATCAGGTAGAGCAGCAGTGCGGTCGGGGTGATCCCGGGCAGGTGCAGCACCCAGTCCCGGACCTGGGTGTAGGACCAGTAGTCGGTGATGTCGCCGACGAACTCGAAGGCCTCGGCGTCGATGTCGGAGGGGGCGCCCGGCGGCTGCCCGGGGTCCACCGGGGAGAATCCGGCGGTGATGGACGCAACGCCGCAGTGGGTACCGCCGGTCGGCCGCCGGGTTGTCATCTCGGTCGTGCTGGACACGCTGGCTCCTCGAAGCTGACGCGGCCTGCTCGACGCCGCTGCCAGGAAGCACCTGTCGCGTGGTACCTTCCAAGCGTCAACGGGCGGCGCTCTGCGTCAGCTGTTGTTTCGGACCAGCGGGTTACAACTGCCAGGGAGAACCTGCTGGTTTGTTGTATGGGAACGGGCCCCACACCCTTCGGTGTGGGGCCCGTGGCAGTTTACGTGCCTGCTCGATCATCTGCGGTGTCGTCAGATCATCATCTCAGCAGGGTATTTCTCCTACCACCAGTGGTGTTCCCTCGGCCGGTCGAAGCGTCCTCGAGGCCCGCCGTCTCCTCACGATCTCGGCCTGGGCCGACAGGTCGTCCGGTGAGCCACGGACGAAGCCGCCGTCCGTGGGAGCGGGCGACCGGCCCGCTCCCACGCGGCATCCCCGCCCCGGCTCAGTCGGTCGCCGCCAGCGGCCGGGCCCGCAGCAGGGCCCGGGCCGGCAGGGCCGTCGCCGCGAGGCAGAGCACCACGGCCGCGGCGGCCAGCGGCAGGGCGGTGCCCGGCGGGACGTACGGTGCGGTGCCCGCGAGGCCCCGGGCGATGGGCACCAGGGTGATCCAGGCGATCACGCCGCCCAGCAGCAGCCCGGCCGCGGCCACCAGGAGCGCCTCCCAGCGCATCATGCCGCGGACCTGACGGCGGGTGGCGCCCGCGAGGCGCAGCAGGGACACCTCGCCGCGCCGGTCCAGGACCGTCATCACCAGCGTGTTGGCGGCGGTGATCGCCGCGAAGCCGCCGAGCACACCCGCCATCACGGAGTTCGCCCAGTCTCCGGCCTCGCGCCGGCGGTCGGTCTGGGCGACGTACCCGGCGCGGTCGGCCACCGTGATCCCGTAGGCCGCGGCGGTGGCGGCCGTTTTGTCGGCGGAGGCCCCGGCGGGCAGCTTCGCCAGCCGGGCGGCGACGTCGGCGCGGTCGGCGCCGGGCGCGTCCGCGACCAGGACCTGGCTGTCGTAGGCCACCCCGGCGTGCGCGGCGACGGCCGCCCGGGGCAGGACGAGCTGGCCGAAGCCGAGGCCGCGCTCGTAGGTGGCGACCACCGTCAGGTGCGCCTGGGTGCCGTCGCCGAGCCAGAAGGCGGCGCGGTCGCCGGTCTTGAGGCCGAGTTTGTCGGCGAGGGTCACGTCGAGGGCGACGGTGTCGGAGCTCCGGGCGAGGTCGGCGAGGGAACCGGTCCGCACCCCCAGGTCGAGGACCCGGGGCAGCTTGGCCGGGTCGCCGGAGACGCCGAGGGCGCCCGCGGAGCGGAGCTTGCCGGCCGAGCGGTAGACGGCGCCGGTGCGCAGCACGCCCACGGCGGCGTCGACGCCCGGCACCCGGGAGGCCTGGTCGACGGTGGTGGCGGGCAGGCCGGGGCCGGGGGAGCCGAGCACGTGGTCGGCGACGACCCCGTCGCGCACCTGCTCGCCGGTGGCGTGCTGGACGCTGCTCTGGATGAACAGCATGGTGCCGCAGAAGGCGGTGACCATCGCGATCGGGGTGAGCACGGAGGTCAGCCGGCGAGCGTTGGCGCTGGCGTTGTCGGCGGCCAGCGAACCGGCGGCGCCGCCCGCTCCCGCCCGCAGCGGCAGCCCGAGCACCCCGGCGGCGGCCCGGGCCACCCAGGGGCCGAGCAGGGCGATGGCCAGCACGAAGCACATGACCACGCCGAGCGCGGTGCTGGCGGCGTTCTCCCCGTCCAGGCTCGCCGCGACCACGGTCAGCACCACGCCGCCGACGACGGCCACCACACCGAGGAGGGCGCGCACCACGCCCATCCGCGCCGGTGGCACCGACGCCTCGCCGAGGGCCTGGCTGGGCCGCAGGTTGGAGGGCCGGCGGGCGGCCAGGTGGCCGGCGGCCAGCGCGGCGAGCAGGCAGGTGGCGACGGCGACGAGCGCGGGCAGCGGGCCGACGTCCAGTTCGACGCCCCGGGGGACGGCGCCGCGCGAGGCGAGGCCGTCGAACCACCACCGGGCCAGCGCCACGCCCGGGATCAGGCCGAGCAGGCCGGCGAGGGGCGCCACCAGCACCGCCTCCGTGGCGATGGTGCGGCGGATCTGGCGGGGCGTCGCGCCGACGGCGCGCAGCAGGGCGAACTCGCGGGCCCGCTGGCCGGTGGCCAGGGCGATGGTGGACACGACGACGAAGACGGCGACCATCGTCGCGCTGCCGCCGAAGGAACCGCCGATCGCGGTCAGCAGTGTCCGGCCGTCCCCGAGCGCGGGCTGCTCGACGGAGCCGCGGGTGTCGCCGGTGACCACCCTGAGCCCGGTGGGGGAGGCCCCGGCGGCGTCCCGGCCGGCGGTGTCGCGCAGCGCGTCGCGCAGTTGCCGGGCCAGGGCCCCGGCGCTGACGCCCTCGCGCGGCTGGACGGCGATGGCGTCGACGCGGCCGGGGTGGCCGGAGAGCCGGCCGGCGGTGTCGTCGGCGAACCAGGCGGTGGGGCCGGCGCTCTGCGGCGCGGCGAGGCCGGAGATCCGGTAGGTGCCGCTGCCGCCGGGCGCGACCAGGCTCAGGCTCGCGCCCGGGGCGAGGTGGGCGTCGCGGGCGGTGGCGGCGTCGAGGACGAGCTCGCCGTCGGCCGGGGCGCGGCCCTCGACCAGGGTGTCCGCGCCGCCGGCGATACCGAGCGCCGCGTACCCGCGCCCGGTCAGGCCCGGCGTCACGGTGCCCGGCTGGACGGGGAAGGCGGAGTCCGCGCGGGCCGCCGCCACCCCGGGCTGCGCGGCGACGCGCCGGGCCAGGGCGGCGTCCACCCGGGCCCGGCCGGGGACGGGCCGGTCGTAGGTCTTCTCCTTCTTGTCCGTCCTGCGGACGATCTCGACGTCCGGTTCGGCCGCGACGACGACGGGCGCGTTCGCGTAGCGGACGGGGGGCACGGTGGCGGTGATGCCGGTCTGCAGCATGGTGCCGCAGGCCATGATGACCGCCGCGGCGAAGAGCAGGGCGATGAAGGTGCCCGCGAAGGAGGCGGGCCGGAAGCGCACCGAGGCGCGGGCGAGTCCGTTGCTCACGCCGCCGCCCCCAGCCGGGCGGTGGCGAGGGTGACCATCCGGTCGGCGACGGCCTTCGGATCCGGGTGGGCCAGCTCGCCCGCCAGGGCGCCGGCGGCCAGGAAGACCGCGCGGTCGGCGAACGAGGCCGCCACCGGGTCGTGCGTCACCATGACGACCGTCGCGCCCATCGTGTCCACCGCGTCCCGCAGCAGGGTCAGCACCTCGTGCGCGGTGCCGGTGTCCAGCGCGCCCGTCGGCTCGTCCGCGAACACCACGTCCGGGCGGGTGATCAGCGCCCGCGCGATCGCCACCCGCTGCTGCTGCCCGCCGGACAGCTGGCCCGGCCGGCGCGCGGCGTGCTCGCCCAGACCGACCTGCGCCAGCAACTCCCGTGCCCTGCCGTGGTCCTGGCGCTCACCGGCCAGACGCAGCGGGAGCAGCACGTTCTGCAGCACGCTCAGCGAGGGCAGCAGGTTGAACGACTGGAACACGAACCCGATCCGGCTGCGGCGCAGCTCGGTCAGCCGGTTCTCGCTCAGGCCGGTGATCTCCTCGCCACCGAGGAAGACCTCGCCCGAGGTCGGCTTGTCCAGGCCCGCGGCGCACTGCAGGAAGGTGCTCTTGCCGGAGCCGGAGGGGCCCATGACGGCGGTGAAGGTGCCGTGCTCCAGCGCCAGGTCGATGCCGCGCAGCGCGTGCACCGTCTCGGGGCCGCGCCCGTAGCCGCGCCACACCGCCCGTAACTCGATCGCGGGCCGGGTGTGGGTGGCGGGCCCGGTCGGCCCGTACTCGGAACGGTCGTGGCGGCGTGCCATGGAGTTGCCTTCCCTCGCGGATCGTCGCTGGTCGATCGACCGGATCCAGGCTAGGAAGGGCGGCCACGGCTAGCCATGGAGGCTGCTGGCGGGCGGGGGTGGGGTTAACCCCCGGGCGTCGGGGGCGGGGCCGAGGGGGCGTGCCCGGGCGCCGGTGCGCGTGGGGCGGCAGGTGCTCCCGTGTCAGAAGTCCCCTCCTCAGAAGCCCCCCTCAGAAGCCTCCTCCGCAGCCCATGCCGCAGAAGCCCACGCCGTAGTGGGAGCTGGGGGCGCGCTTGCGCGCCCGGGCGAGGGAGGCTTCGTAGCAGATCCGCAGGTCGTGCTTGGCGGGCAGGGCGGACAGCCCGTCCAGGGCCACGGCCGCCGGCCCGTACCTGCGGCCGGTCGGCCGGGCTTCGGCGAGCACGCGGACGCCGAGCCCGGTGCGCGGGCCCCACACGCTCAGGGGCATCCAGATCCGGTGGTTGACCAGCCAGGCGGCCGCGAACAGCGCGGCGAAGGGCACCAGCGGGACGAGCCCGTTCTCGTGCCGCGCGAGCGTGATCACGAGGGAGGCCACGCCCGCCACGGTCACCGAGGCGAGGACCACGGCCGTCCAGTCGTGGATCCGCCGCACCCGGTCGCGCAGCTTGTCGTCGTAGTGCAGGCCCTGGGCCGGCAGTCGGTCGCGCAGGGCGACGGCCGGTGGGCTTCGGTCCAGCGACGCGAGCACCTCCCTGAGGTCGCGGGTGCGGGTGGGCCCGAACTGGCGCGCGGCCTCCTCCTCGAAGACGCCCTGAGGGCCGGCCGGGGGCGTGGTCAGGGTGAGGTCTCCCGAGCGGGAGGCGACGAGCAGGCCCGCGCCGTGCATCTCCAGGATCTTCAGATCCGCCAGGTGGCCTGCCAGGCAGGCGAGTTCGTCCCGTCCGAGGTCGAACTCCCGTCCCGCCGCGAGCTGTTCGGCCCGGTACAGCTCGTGCAGCGCGGCCCGAGCGCGCGGCCGGACCACGGCCAGCGCCGTCCCCGTGACCAGAAACAGGATCAGTACCACCCACATGGCGCCCCCCTATGAGTCAGTCCAGTGTGGGGACGCCGGGGCCGCCCGACAAGCCCCGGGAGGGCGTGGACCGGGGCCGGGGGAGGTACCGGGGAGCGCCGGGACCACACCCGGCGCACCCGGCGCACGCGGCGCTCACGCTGTCGCACCCCACAAAAAGCAACAGTGCTTGTACAAGTGCTGTTACGATGCGCCGCATGGCCGACGACCCCCACGCACCAGACCCCCGCACACCCGACCCCCACGCACCCGACCCGACGAGGCAGAGCCTCTGGCGCCCCCTGCGCCTGCTCCAGGCCTCGATCGACGCCGACATCGCCCGGGTCTACTCCGAGCGGCGGATCGACGGGCTCAAGCCCAGCTACGTCATGGAACTGCTGCGCCTCCACGCCGACGGCCCGATGACCATCGCGGAACTGGCCGAGTCGGTCCAGCGCACCCACTCGGCGCTCAGCCAGAAGGTCGCCGCGATGCGCGAGGCCGGCTGGGTCCACACCGTCGTCGGCGAGGACGCGCGCACCAGGAAGGTCGCGCTCACCGACCAGGCGCGCGGCGTCGTGGACCGCCTGGCGGCGGAATGGCGGGCCACCGAGGCCGCGATCGCCGACCTGGAGGCGGAGATCCCCTACCCGCTCTCCCGGGTCGTCACCGACCTCGAACGGGCCCTGGAGCGCAGGAGCTTCCGCGACCGGATCGCCGAGAAGCTGGCGCAGGACCCGGCATGGGACTGAGGCGCACCCTGATCGACGTGACCCCGTTACGGACGTCACCGGCGTTCCGGCGGCTGTGGATCGGGCAGACCCTGTCCGGCTTCGGCAGCCAGATGACGCTCGTCGCCGTCATCTTCCAGGTCTGGCAGGAGACGGAGAGCCCCACCTGGACGGGCGCCGTCGGACTGGCCCAGGCGGTCCCGCTCATCGCGCTCGGACTGTTCGCCGGATCGCTCGTCGACCGGGTGGACCGCCGCAGGTTCTACCTCCTCGCGCTCGGCGGACAGGCCGTGTGCTCGCTCCTCCTCGCGGTGCAGGGCTTCCTCGGGGACGTTCCCGCCGCCGGCGTCCTGGCGCTGGTCGCCCTCCAGTCCTGCTTCGTCGCGGGCAGCGGCCCCGCCTCGCGCACCTTCATCCCGCAGCTGCTGCCCAAGCACCAGCTGGCCGCGGGTCTGGCGCTGCGGGGAATCGCCTTCCAGGGCGCCATGCTGCTCGGCCCCGCGCTGAGCGGACTGATCGTGGGCTGGCTGGGAGTCGGCGCCTGCTACCTGGTCGACGCCCTGACCTTCACCGCCGCGCTTTACGGCGCGTTCGGCCTGCCGAGGACGGCCCCCGGGGACGAGCCCGCGCGGCCGGGCCTGCGCGGAGTGCTCGACGGCCTGGCCTTCCTGGTGCGCACCCCCGTCATCCGCGGGGCCCTGCTCACCGACCTGGCCGCCACCGTGCTGTCGATGCCCACCAGCCTGTTCCCCCTGGTCAACGCCGAACGGTTCGGCGGCAACCCCCGCACCCTCGGGCTGTTCCTCACGGCCATCGCCGTCGGCGGCGTCGCGGCGTCGCTGTTCTCCGGAACCTTCACCCGCCTGCCCCGCCCCGGCCTGGTCATGCTCGGCGGATCCGCCGTCTGGGGCGTCTCGTTGGCGCTGTTCGGACTGACGCCCGGCCCCTGGGCCGGCCTCGCCCTCCTCGCCGTGGCCGGCGCCGCCGACACCGTCTCCGTGGTCTCCCGCAGCACCGTCGTCCAGACGCACACCCCGCCCGAACTGCTCGGCCGGGTGAGCGCCGCCGAACAGATCGTCGGACAGGCGGGGCCGGACGTCGGCAGCATGCGCGGCGGCCTCGTCGCGGACGCCACGTCAGGAGCGGCGGCCCTGGTCAGCGGCGGCCTGCTGTGCCTGGGCGCCGTCGTCGTGGTCGGCGCCACCACGACGGACCTGCGCGGCTCCACCGCACCACCCCCGACCGGCCCGTGAGCGCTGCCCGGCCGAGGCGTCCCCGGCCGGGCAGGCCGACGGTGCCGGCCTCAGCGGCCGGCGTCGCCCGTCCGGCCGCCGTCGCCGATCCGGGCGACGTGGTCGAGGACCGCGCCGGCGCCGTCCTCGTCCGCCATCAGCGCGGCGATCTCGGCCGCGCGGCGGCGGACCGGCTCGGCCAGGGCGGCCGTGATCGCGGCGGCGAGGCGCTCGGCGGTGAGCTCCTCGAACGGCACCGGCCGCGGGGCGACGCCCAGCCGGTGCAGCCGGGCCGCCCAGAACGGCTGGTCGGCCATGACGGGCACCGGCACGGCCGGGACCCCGGCGCGCAGCGCCGCGCCGGTGGTGCCCGCCCCGGCGTGGTGGACGACGGCGGCCATCCGGGGGAACAGCCAGTCGTGGGGCAGGTCGCCGACGGAGAGCACGCCGTCGCCCGCCGCCGCCAGCCCGGCCCAGCCCGCCTGGACCACCGCGCGCACCCCCGCCTGCCGCACCGCCGCCGTCACCAGCTCGCCGAGCCGCTCGCCCTCGCCCGGTGCCATGCTGCCGAAACCGATGAACACCGGCGCCGGACCGGCCTGGAGGAAGTCGACCACCTCGGCCGGAGGCTGCCAGCCCAGCGGCCGGGCGGGCCACCAGAAACCCGCCACCTCGACCGGCGCCGGCCAGTCCGCCGGGCGCCCCAGCAGTCGGGGGCTGTACCCGTGGACGACCGGACGGGTGTACCCGAGCGGCTCCGGCGGCGTCGCCCCGGAAAGGCCGAGGCGCTCGCGCATCGGCGCCACCGCGCCCGAGAACAGCCGCTCGGCGCTGTGCAGCCGCTCCCGGCCGGCGGCGAGGTTGCCCTCCGGCCCCAGGTCCTCGGCGCCGGCCGGGCCGGGCAGCGGGAACTCCCGGGTGGCGAAGGCGGGCGTGAGGTAGGTGCCGAGGACGGGCACGCCGTGGGCCTGCGCCGCCGACTGGGCCAGCGGCGAGGGGGCGAAGGCGGTGAGCAGCAGGTCGGCGCCGCCCGCCACCGCGTCCGCCACGCCGTCGGCGAGCCCGTCCACGAACGCCCTCATCAGCGCGCGGGTCTCCTCCCTGGAGGTCGCCCGGGCCCGGGCGCGGATGAGCTCCTCCGGGTCCCCCGGCAGCGGCCGGTGCTCCAGGCCGCAGGACTCCAGCAGCGCCGCGAAGGAGGGGTGGGCGACCACGGCGACCTCGTGCCCGGTGTCCACCAGGCGCCGGCCCAGGCCCGTGAACGGTGCGACGTCGCCGCGGGAGCCGGTGGTGACGATCAGAATGCGCATGGGGGCGATTCTGCACCGGCCGGCCGGCGCCGGTCTCCCGAATATCCGCGACCGCCGGTCAGCCCGGTTCGGGGCAGCGGCCCGGTCCGGTTCAGGGCGACAGCGTCTTGCTCGCCAGCACCCTCCCCTGGGCGTCGTACGCGGCGAGCCTGATGCCGTCGAGCGGGTACGCCGCCGGACCGTCGGAGCTCTTCTGGCTCGGCCCCCAGACGTAGCCGGCGGCGAAGCCCGGGTCGCCGGGGAGCGAGGCGACGGTGGCCCAGTACGACTTGCCGTCCCGCTCCATGGCCATCCGGGCGACCTTCCCGGGCCCGTGGTAGACGAGGTTGTACAGGCCTTCCCGGTACTGCGGCGGGTTCCCGTAGTACTGCATGGTGATCTCGGTCGCGTCTCCCGCCCAGGTGTACCCGCCGCACCCCGGGTCGCTCTTGTAGGCGGGCTCGTCGTGGATGCAGACTTCCCGGTCCGCCAGCCGCATCCACCAGCCGGGGCGGTCGAGCGGCAGCTGCCGGCCGGGCTCCACCACCACGGCCTCGGGGGCCGGCCCGTCCGGCAGCAGCGGAGGCCGTGCGGCCGCCGAGGTCCGGACCTCCTGCTGCCCGGACAGCACCGCCCCCGTCCCGGCCAGCACCGTGAGCGCGGCCACCACGGCCGACGCCCCCACCGCCACCCGGCGCCGCCGCCGCTGCCGGTGCACGTGGTCCCGGACGGGAGCGGCGGACCAGTCCGCCACCGCGACCAGGGCCGCCTCCTCGCGCAGCGCGCCACGCACCATGTCCTCGGTGTCCATCACTTGTCGCCTCCGTCCGTGCCGTCGATCGTCGAACCGCTGCCCGCCGCGTACGGGGCCAGTGCCGGGTGGCCGCGCAGCTTCGCCAGGCCCCGGCTGGCCTGGCTCTTCACGTTGCCCGGGGAGCAGCCGAGCACCTCGGCGACCTGGCGCTCGCTCATGTCCTCCCAGTAGCGCAGGACGACCGCGGCCCGCTGGCGCGGCGGCAGCTCCGCCAGCGCCTGGATCAGCACCGAGCGCTCCTCGACCCGGTGGCCGCCGCCCCCGGCGGACGCCCGGTCGGGCAGCACGGGCACCAGCAGCTGCCGGACCCGGCGCCGCCGGTGACGGCTCAGGTTGTTGTTCACCAGGGCCCGGTGGACGTAGGCGTCCGGCTCCTCCAGGCGGCTGATCCGGGACCAGTTCCTGAACACCTTGGCGAACGTCGCCTGCACCACGTCCTCGGCCTCGTGGTAGTCGCCCGTGAGCAGGTAGGCGGTGCGCACCAGCCGGGGCCAGCGGGAGGCGGCGAACGCCTCGAAGCCGAGCTCCCGCAGGCCGGGCCCGCTCGCGGAAGCCGGTGTGGCGACGGGCCGGGGCCGGTCCTCCACCGGGATGTGCCATGTACTCGCGGTCATCCGGTTCCTCTTCGTCCGTGCGACGATCCGGCCGGACCGTCGTTCTGCCCTACTCACCGCCGCGCGGTCGAAAGGGTTGCACGGCGCCGCGGAGCATCCCGGGCGACGAGGACGGGCGACGAGGACGGGCGACGAGGACGGGCGACGAGGACGGCCGACGGGAGCGGCCGACGAGGACGGGACACGGTACCCGGGTACGGCTACCGGACGAGCGGGGGCCGCCGACGGCGACGGCTGCCGACGGCCGCCGCTCAGATCGGCAGGTTCCAGCCCGGGCCGTCCTCCCCGCCGATCCACACCCGCTGCCCGGCCGCCGAGACCGTGATCCCGAAGCCCTCCTGGTGCGGCTCGCCGGCCCGCCGCCACAGCCGGACGGCCTCCTCGACCCGGTCCCACAGCCGCAGCGGGCCGCGCTGGGTGACGGTCCATCCGCCGTCGGCGCGGGGCGTGGTGCGGGCCTGGGAGCCGGTGGCGACGTCGGAGAGGATCTGCGTCCCGCCGCCGCCCATGCGCTCGGCGGAGGGGGCGGCGAGCTGGGCGACCCAGCCGCCGGTCCAGCCGTCGAGGACGGCCGGGTCGATCAGGCTCGGCCGTTCGTCGCCGGGCAGCATGGCGAGGGTCGAGTGCGGCGGGCGGTCGTGCGGGCGGGCGATCATGAAGCTGGTGTAGCCGGGCAGGAAGCGGCCGGTGGCCTCGCCGGGACCGGTCACGGTGAGCTCCGCCAGGCCCGAGGCGTAGCTCCAGCCCGACACGGTGACCAGGATGCGGCCGCCCGGCTTCACCTGGTGCAGCCAGGGCAGCGGCAGGTAGCGGACGGAGCAGGTGGCGATCAGCCGGTCGTAGGCGCCGCCGCCCGGGTCGCCGCGCAGCCCGTCGCCGACGACCAGGCGGGGCGCGTAGCCGGCGGTCCGCAGGGCGGCGGCGGCGCGCTCGGCCACCCGCGGGTCGTACTCGACGCTGGTGACGTTCGCGTCCCCGAGCCGGTGGGCGCCCAGCGCGGTCGAGTAGCCGGTGCCGGTGCCGATCTCCAGGACGCGGTGCCCGCTGTCCGTCCCGAGCCGCTGCCACATCCCGAGGACGAGGGACGGCAGCGTCGAGGAGGACGACGGGGCCCCGACCACCGGCTGCCCGCCCACGTCGTCGGCGCCGGTGCGGCCGTCGAGCTGGGTGACGAGGGTGCGGTCGCTGTAGACCCCCTCCAGCCAGCCGGGGTCCGTCGGCCGCACCGCCCGGTAGGCGGTCGGGCCGCCGCCCTCGACGGGAAGGAAGTAGGACCCGGCGAAGACCTCACGGGGAACCGCCTCGGCCGCCTTGATCCAGTCCGGATCGGACAGCTCGCCGTTCTCGGCGAGGCCGGCCGCCAGGGCGGCGCGCAGCTCTTGGGAGGTGCTCATGCGTCGGGGCCTCTCTGTAGCTCGTCGGCGAGGGCGTGGGCGATGCGCTCGGTGGTCCCGGGCGGCTGCCACGCCCACTGGCCGTTGGGGTTGCATTCGAGGAAGGACCAGTCGCCGTCACCCGTCACGGCGAAGTCGAACGCCCCGAACACCAGCCGGAAGTGGCCCAGGTAGTCGGCCACGGACCGCGCGACCGGCTCGGGCACGGCGATCGGCGTGCAGGCCATCAGGTCCTGCCGGTGGCGCCAGTCGAGGTCCGGGCTGTCGATCCGGATCCCGAACAGCCGGTCGCCGACGGCGGTCACCCGGACGTCGAACGCCTTGGGGACGCGGGCCTGGAACAGGTGCGGGCAGGCCCGGACCGCGTCCGTGATCTCCCGCGCCCGCACCTCCCGCACCCACACCGCCCGCGGCTCGCCGTCGACGGAGTACGGGGTGTTCCACACGGGCTTGTAGACCGCCCCGGCGGGCTGGCGGGCCACGAAGTCCCGTGCCTCCCGCGGGTCGTTGGTGATCAGGGTGTCCGGGACGGCGAACCCGAGGCGCTGCGCGGCGGCGAGCTGGGCGGGCTTGTGCTCCGCGGCGCGGTTGGCCCACGGGTGGTTGACGTAGTGCGCCCCGGGGAGGGAGGCGAGGACGCCGCCCGCGCCCCACAGGGACTGCGCGGCGGCGAAGCGGCGCTCCTGGCCGTCGAGGTCGGCCGGTCCCTCGTAGGGCGAGGCCCGGCGCACCCACACGGACCCCACCTCGGTGAGGTCGAGCTCACGGCTCGGGGTGCGCAGGGTGCCCCGCCGGCCGCCCGTACGGAACGAGGCGGTCAGCGAGGTGCCCGTGTGCAGGTCGGTGCCGGGGTCGAGACGGACCACGGGAACGCGGCGCTGCGCGAGGACGCGCAGGACGACGTCCGCGGTGACGTCGCAGGGGTTGGTCAGGACCAGCACCGGCCGTGTGCGGTGGAGCGTCAACTGGCGCTCTGGTCCTGGTCGTAGGACTCGGTGCTGTCGGCGTCCGTCGAGCCGCCCGGCCCGGCCCCGTCGCCGGGGCGGGTGGTGGTCGGGGTGAGCCCACTGGTGCTGGTGCCGTGGGAACCCAGTTCCACCGTGCGGCCGTCCTCGTCCACGACGACCGCGATCTGCGTCTCGGGGTCGATCACGGGAGTGAGCGCCGGGAGCGTGGCAGTGGTGGGCGCGTACGGCGTCATCCTGCCGATGCCCCACGGTACGGGCGTCTGCGTCATTGCATCCTCCTCGTAGCGATGGTGCCGGTTCACTGGCCAACACTCTGCCGATGCGCGGGGCCGCTTTCAAGTCCGCCAAGGAGGACGGAATATGCCAGGTTGACGGAATGTCCCCGTCCTCCCGCCCGGCCGCGCCGGAGGCCCTCCCGGGACCCGGGCGGGCCGCAACCGCGGGCCGCGCGGCGGCGTCCACCTGGATACGAACGGTCGCTCGACCGCCGCACTTCGGGGGGACTTGGCACATGCCGATCAACGACGCCGTACCCGCGCCACCGCCGCACGGCTCCCCGCCGCCGTGCCCGGGCTGCGCGATGACCGACCAGGTCCGCCGGGTACCGGCGGTCCACCTGGGCGAGCGGCGCAGCGTCACCGTGCGCTCCTCCGGCCGCGACGGCCGCTCCGGCGGCACCGAGACCCGCGAGGAGGTCTCCGCCCTCGGCCGGGCCCTGGCACCCGCGCCGCCCACGACCGGCCCGGCCGTCCAGGCCCTGGTGCCCCTCGCCTTCGCGGCGATGCTCGGCGCGGTCTTCACCTTCGTCGAGGGCATGAGGCAGCGCGATGCGGCCACCACCCACACGCCCGACTTCTCACCACCGGACTGGGTGACGAAGAACCCGGGATTCTCCGGCGACCTCCCGGGATTCCCCGGTGACTTCCCCGGCGACCGCCCAAGCCTCCCCGGCGGCCTCCACACCCACCTCCCGGGCTTCCCGGGGGCCGATCAGGCCTCGCCGCTCCCGGAGGCGGCGGCCCCGCTCGCCGACGCGAGCGGCACCCCGACCGTGCTCCTGGTCTCGTACCTGCTCCTGGCCGTTGCCGTCGCGCTGGCGGCGGGCGCGATCGCGCTGTACCGCGCCAGGCGGCGGCGACTGGCGGGCCGGCCCCGGGCCGAACGGCTCTGGAACCAGGCCTGGTACTGCGCCCGTTGCGGCACCGCGCACTTCCCGCCCACCGCCGGACAGGGCACCGGGGCCCTCGGCCTCGCGGAGTTCCGCGAGGCGGTCTGGACGGCGGGCGGCTACGGCGACCTCGCCGGGCGCCACCGGGCGTAGACCCGGCGCCGGGACCGCCCCGCGACCCGTCGAGGGCGGAGCGCACCCGGGTACAGTCCGTCCGGCAACCCACACGGGGGAACGGGGGAACGGGGGAAGGCCGCTTGCGGCATGCCCGGCCTCCTCGCCTCCTCTGCCGACCGGCGCCGGGGGGAGGGGGAGGAGGGGTGGCCGGGTGCCGGCAGCGGAACGTCCCTGGCCACCCGCCCTCGTGAACGCCTGCGCCCGGACGCCCCGTTAGGCAGAGAGAACGAGAGAGAAGGACCAGATGAGCGCCTACAGCCCCTACCGGGACATTCCGCCCACCACGCTCGCCGACCTCCTCGGCCGCCCGCAGGTCATGGACGCCGGCATCCGGCCGCTGTGGACGCCCGTGCCACGCGTCGCCGGCCCGGCGTACACCGTCCGGTGCGTGCCCGGCGACAACCTCATGCTGCACGCGGCGATCCACCGCGCCGAGCCGGGATCGGTCGTCGTCGTCGAGTCCGGAGACCTGGACCACGCCCTCGCCGGCGGCAACGTGTGCGCCGTCGCACAGCGCCGGGGCATCGCCGCCTTCGTGGCCGACGGCCTCCTGCGGGACCTCGGCGAGATCCGTGAGGCCGGCTTCCCCGTCTTCGCCCGCGGCGTCATCCCGATCCCGGGAACGAAGAAGGCCCTCGGCGGCCTGGGCGAACCGGTGCGCTGCGGCGGCGTGCTGGTGCGTCCCGGGGACATCGTGGTCGCCGACGAGGAGGGCGTCGTGGTCACCCCCGCCGACCGGCAGGCGCAGGTGCTGAGTGCGGCCCGGACCAAACTCGCCCAGGAGGCGGCGCAGAGCCTCGACGCCTGGGAGCAACTGCACCGGGCCCGGATCGACGAGGCGCTGGGCGAACTCGGCTTCACCGGCTGACCGTGCCAACCCCGGAGTACCCCCGAGGGTTCTTTGTTTCGGCGGCGCCGGACGCCGCCGTCGAGACGTGGCCGACCGTGCCGCGCCACGTGGAGGAGATGTGACCACCCAGGCCGGCACCCGCGTGCCCACCACCGACACCACCCACCGCCCCGCGCGCTGGGTACGCACCAGACTGCGGGCGAGCCCGGGGGCCGCGCTGCTCATGGCGGCCCTCGTGTTCGTCACCGTCTTCCTGGCGGCGGCCTTCCCCCGCGTCGCGGACCGGGGCGCGGACACGGCGCTCCAGGACTTCGTCAGCCAGAAGAGCCTCAACCAGACCAGCCTGCGCACCGCCTCCAAGGTCCGCGAGCACGACGACGCGGCCACGCTCGACCAGGTGCGCGGGCACCTGGCCGACGCGCTCGGCCGACAGCTGACGCCGGCCCCGGGCGAGGCCTACGGCGCCCGCGCCGTCGCCACCCGCACCATGGGCAATCCGGGCTACGTCCACCTCTCGGACAAGCACCCCCTGCCGGACCTCGACCTGCTCTACCTGCACGACCTGGCAGGCAAGGTCACCCTCACCGACGGCACCTGGCCCGCCCCCGGCGCCGCCGACGGCGGCCCGCTGCCGATCGTGATCAGCAAGCAGGCCGCCGAGACCATCCACATCAAGCTCGGCGACGTCGTCGACAACGGCGCCGACGGCACGGGCGCCCCGCGGACCACCACCGTCGTCGGCCTCTACCAGGCCAAGGACCCCCAGGACCCGTTCTGGACCGACCTCGGCTGCCCGCTGCGCGCCTGCCTCAGGCTCGAGCCCGAGTTCGAACGCTGGACGACCACCGGGTTCGTCGACGGCGCCAGTCTGCCCGCGATGGCCCGGTGGGGTTCGAGCGCGGAGAACTTCTGGCGGCTGCCCGTCGACCCCGCCTCGCTGCACGCCGACCGGCTCGACCGCACCCGCGACGCCGTCAACTCCCTGCTGACCGGACCCGACGCCACCGCCCTGGCCGCCGCGACCGGACGCGCCGACCTGCACACCAGCTCGGACCTGCCCGACATCCTCGCCCGGGCCGACGAACGCTACCGGGCCTCACTGTCGCTCAGCAGCATCGGCCCGGCCGGCGCGGCGGGCGTCGCCACCGTCGTGCTGTTCCTGGCCGCCGCCCTCACCATCGACCGGCGAGCCGGCGAGATCAGGCTGCTGCGGGCCCGCGGCGGCTCCCTCGCCGGGGTGCTGCGACGACTGGTCGCCGAGGGCGCGGTCACCGTCCTGCCGGCCGCCGCCCTCGCGACGGCCCTCGCCCTGGTGCTGCTGCCCACCCCCCGCTGGGGCAGCCCGGTGCTGGCGGCCCTGACCGTCGCCCTCATCGCCCTGCTGGCCTTCCCGGCCCGCGCGGCCCTGCTGTGGGCACGCCCGAGGGCGGCCGGCGGCCGACGCCGGCTGGTCGGCGAACTCACCGTCCTGGCGATCACCGCGGCGGCCGTGGCGGAACTCCGCCGCCGGGGCGTCGGCACCGGCGCCGGACTGGACCCCCTGCTGGTCACGGCCCCGCTGCTGCTCGCCGTCACCGGCGGACTGCTGCTGGCCAGGATCGAACCGGTGGTGGTCGGCCGGCTGGCCGCTCTCGCCGCTCGGGGCCGCGGACCGATCGGCTTCCTCGGCCTGGCCCGCGCCGCCCGCGACGGCACGGGCCGCCGCAAGCCCTCCGCGCTGCCGCTGCTCGCCCTGCTCATCGCCGTCACCACGACCGGCTTCGGCGCCACCGTGCTCGACACCGTCGACCACGTACGCGTCCGCGCCGCGCGCATCGCCACCGGCGGCGACATCGGCGTCTCCCTCCCGGACTACGCCACCCTGACCGAGCCGTTCACCGAGACGGCCCGCGCCCTGCCGGGCGTCCGGGCCTCGACCGCCGTGTGGGTCGAGCCCAAGACCCGCGTCATCGGCGCCGACCAGCGCGGCACCGACGTCTACCTGCTGATGGTGGTCGACCCGGCCGCCTACGCCGAGATCGCCCGGACCCTCGGCGCCGGCGGGTTCGACCCGGCGAAACTGGCCGCGGCACCCGGCGGCCCGGACACCCCGGTGCCCGCGCTGGTCAGCCCCGGCCTCGCCGAACGCCTCGCCGCGGGGACGAGCTCGGTGCGCACCCCCAACGGCAACGACCTGCGCCTGTCCGTCACCGGGACCGTCACCGCCACCCCCGCCCTGCCGGACCCGGGCAAGCCCTTCGTCGTCGTCCCCGCCGGCGCCGCCTGGGAACGGCTGCCGGACGCCAGGCGGGTGAACAAGTGGTTCGCCGTCGGCGACGTCGACCCCGAAGCGGTCAGGACGGTCCTGCGGGACAACGCCGGAGCCCAGCCCGTCGGCCTCGCCAAGCTGGTCGCGGACGAGGCCGCGGCCAGCGGCAAGTCCACCCACGGACTGCCCACCGGATACACGGTGCACGGCAGCCGGGAGACCGCCGTCGCACTCGGCGACGACCCGCTGCAGCGCGCCGCCGGGCGCCTGTTCTGGTACGCGGGCCTCGCCGCCGCCGGATTCGCCCTGCTCGCCGTACTGCTGACGCTGGTACGGGCCGCGCCCGACCGCACGGCCGTGCTCGCCCGGCTGCGCACCATGGGCCTGCGGCCCCGCCAGGGGCTGGCCCTGATCATGACCGAGGCGCTGCCGCAGACCCTGGCGGCGGCCGTCGGCGGCGGCCTGGTCGCGCTGGCGGCGGTCGCCCTGCTGGGCGGCGCCTTCGACATCTCGACGCTGGTCGGCGTCAAGGTCGCGGAGGCCATCACCCCCGTGCTGGCGCCGGTGCTGCTGCCCACCGTGGGCCTGGCCCTGCTGGTCGCCCTCGGGGTGGTGGCGGAGACGCTGGTCGCCGGCCGGCGCCGGATCGCCACCGAACTGCGGGCGGGGGAGCCGGCCTGACACCGTGCCGGGGGACGGGGCGGCCCGCCGCTTCGTCCCCCGGCACGGAACGGCCCGCCGGCGGCTCCCGCTACCTCAGCAGGAAGTCGTAGACCGCCTGCCTCCCGGCCGGGTTCGCCGCCCGGTTCTGCACCGAGTGCGCCGCCCCGGGCACGATCACGATCTCCGGGTCGTGCGCCAACTCGGCCGTCTGGTCGATCAGTTCGTACGGCGTGGCCAGGTCGCGGTCGCCGCCGAGCAGCAGCACCGGCACGTTCGGCAGCCTGCGGTGCGCCGGTGGCGCCGGCGGCACCTGCTCGCGCGGCCAGTCCAGGCAGACCAGGAGGCTGCCGAGCCCGGTCGCGGTCGCCGGGTCGTACGGCCAGGTCTGCTCGGCGGTCAGCCGCTGCCGGGTGCGCTCCAGCGCGGCCGCCCGGCCCGCGACGGGGGTGTCGGTGGTGCCCCACGGGAAGCGCGAGTCGGCGCACAGAGTCGCGGAGTGCAGCCCTTGGCTGAGCTCCTCGGCCGGGGCCGCGTCGACCTCCCGGTGGACGAGGTCGAAGAAGTCCCGGAGCTTCGCGGGCTGCCCGGCGGCGGCCTCGTGCAGGATCTCCGGGACGCCGCCGAAGTCCGGGTCGATGAACTCGTAGCCGGTGAGCGCGCTGAGGATCTTCGCCCCGTTGCCGTACCGCCGGACGGTGGCGGCGAGGTCGGCGGCCGGGTCGGTGGTGCAGCCGGTGGCCCGGCAGGCGGCCCGCAGCACCCGGGCGGTGGCGGGCAGCGCGGCCAGGTCGAGCGGGTCGAGGCCCTGGGGCGGCGCCACCGAGTCGAGCACCAGCCGGGCCACGTGCGCCGGGTGGGCGAGCGCGTACCGCTCGGCGACGAAGGTGCCGTACGAGACGCCGTCCAGGGTCAGGCGCCGGTCGCCGAGGGCGCGGCGCAGCAGGTCGATGTCGGCGACGGTGTCCGCCGAGCTGTAGAAGCGGGCGTTCGGGCCGAGGGCGGCGGCGCAGTCGGCGACGGACTGCCTGCGGGGTACGGCGAGGTCGGAGGAGCCCATGTCCTCCTGGAGGCCGGGGCACTGGAGCGCTCCCCGGCCGGTGCCGCGCTGGTCGAACATCACCAGCCGGTAGTCCTTGAGGACGGGCGCCAGCTTGCCGGCGATCCGCCGCATCGTCGGCACGCCGGGCTGGCCGGGGCCGCCGGTGAGGAACAGCAGGTCGCCCCTCGGGGCGTTGGTGTTGCCGGTGACGGCCACCGCGAGGTCGAGGGTGCCGGGGGCGGCGCCGCTGTGGTCGAGCGGGACGGTGAGGGTCCCGCAGGTGAACTCGGGGGCGTCCGGGCAGGGCGCCCACCCGGTGATCCCGCCGCCGCCCCGGTCCGTTCCGGCGGTGGCGGCGAAGCCGGCCGAAGGGGCGGCCAGGGTGGTGCCGGCGATCACCGCGACGGCGCCCAGCAGGGCGGCGACGCGGCCACGCGTGCTCGTCATGTTCGTCCTTCCGCTCGCGCACCGCGCCCGTGCGGACGCGGTCACGGGGAACAGCCTGCCCCTCGCCGGGGCCGTGGCACCTGTGGACGGGCGGAACCGGGTGTCGTTCCCCGATTTCCCCGACCGGCGGTCACACCGTCTCGTCCGGACTCGCCCCAGTCGGGCTTCGTTCGGTGCTGCGAGGGATCCGGGCGGATCGACGGTCAGCGCGGATAGGTGCGGAACCGGGCCTTGCGCAGGCGGTACAGATGGGCGACCGGATCGCCCGGCCAGTCGTCCGCACCCTCCTCGTCGAAGTCCTCGGGCACCGCGCGGGCGATCGCGTCGCGCGCCTTGAGCAGGAGTTCCCGGCTTTCCCGCCAGGGCGCGGCGCCCCCGCCGTCCGGTTCTGCCCCTCGGGGCCGATCGTTCGCCAGTTCCTCGCCGGATTCCAGTGCGTCGGCCAGCCTGGCCAGGCCGTCGCGCAGCACGGCCGCGATCTCCCGCAGGTCGGGATCGTCCATGCCGCGATAGGACCAGTGGTGGTTCATGGCGTACGCGAACACCTGGGCGGCGTCGGCCAGTTCGTGGGCGGCGTGGCTGCCGATGGGGCGGCCCGACGCGGAGGTGTCGTCCATGGTGTCCTTCGGTCCGGGCCACTGGTCAGCCCGGAGACTACCAACGCGGCCACCTCGGGGGCACCGGAGTTCCGGGCGGCGGGGGGAGGGTGTGGATCCGGTGTCCGTCCGGAGCTCGCCGAATGACCGGCCGGGCCGCCGCTAGGCGAGGTTCTGGACGACGTTCTTGTCGATCAGCATCCGCAGCACGTTGACGTGGAGGTCCGGGAAGTCCATCGGCACGATGCCGAACCGGGCGCGCTGCTGGGTGCGGGCGCTCAGGTACGGGTAGACCGTGCGGTCCATCAGTGACTGCGAGCTGGTCCTGGGCCAGTAGCCACCCGCGTACGAGAGGAAGTTGACGAACATCTTCGGGTAGGACGGGTTGGCGAAGGCCTTGTCGAACTGGGCGACGATGCGCCCGCCCTTGGTGCCGAGGGGGTCGAGGCCGCCGGTCTGCCAGAGGTCCTGGGTGTCGAAGTAGCCGTTCTCGCCGCTGGACCAGTCGATCAGGTCCCACGGGTTGGCGAAGTCGGCGATCAGGACGACCTTTCCGCGGGCGGTGGCGAGGGTCGGCCAGCCGTGGAAGTGGAACAGGCCGCGGTAGCCCAGCGCGTCGAGGTAGTGGTCGACCCGCCGCATGAACTCGGTGTCGTCGAGCGCCTGGCCGCCGGCGCGCTCGTTGCGCAGCCGCATCAGGACGGTTTCGCCGGGGTGGGTCCGGAGGAAGTCGCGGCACTGGTCGAGCACGTCCTGGAGGCGCAGGTGCTGGTAGGCGTCGGCGTGGTAGATCCCGAGCTCGTCGGGGGCGCCCTGGAGGCCGTTGCAGCGGATGTCGAGGAAGCGGATGCCCTCGGTCAGCTGCTGGGGGAGGCCCCAGTTCTGGGTGTGCGACCACTCGGTGCCGTAGGCGGGGTTCTCGCAGCAGGAGTCGTGGGTGCCGGGGATGGTGAGGTCCAGCAGGGAGACGCCGGCGTCCAGGCGGCTCATCCAGCTGTCGGTCGGCAGGCCGCGCGGGGTGGTGGCGACGGCGGCCGCCCGGGCGCTGCCGGGCAGGGCGAGGCCGGTGACGGCGCCGGCGGCGAGGCCCGCGCCCCAGGTGAGAAGCTCACGACGTGCGATGCCCATGGTGCGGCTCCCAGGTGTCCGTCGGTCAGGTCGTTCCTTCGAGTCGTGCGCTTGTCATCCTGGAGTACGGGACAGCTGCTTTGACAGGTTCACGGCGCAGAAAATTCCGCGGCCGGCAACGCCGTCGCCTACAGTGAGAGCTTCTTGCGGACGGGACCGGGTGACGGCACGAGCGGGGAGGGGGCGCAGTGGAGCGACGCGTACGTCGGACCGCGGCGGCCGCGCTGTCCTGCGCGTTCCTCGCGGTCTGGGCCGTCTGCCAGGTCCTCCTCGGCGCGACGACAGGCACGGCGACGGGCGCGGCGCGGCCGGTCCCCGACGCGCCGCCCGCCGTCGCGGCCCCGGTCGCCCCCGCTCCCGCCCCCGCCGCCGTACGGCTCGGCCCGGCGGGCGCCGAGGTCCGGCGCACCGCGGACCGCCCCGACGTCGACGTCGTCCGGCGGCAGACCGCCGCCGCCGAGCCCGGCGTCCGGCTGCCCGCGCTCCCGCCGGCCGCGCTCCCGGCCGCCCGGACCGACGCCCCCCGGCCCCGTCCCGGGACGTACGCCTCGGGGCCGCGTCAGGAACGGGCGCCGCCGTCCGGCCACTACGACCCCCGCCACACCCGCGGTCCCCCCTCCACCCGGTCCAGCTGACGTTCCACCGCGCCCGCCGACCGGGTGCCGCGGCCTGCCCGCGGCCCGGACGGGAGGACTCCGGCCACCGTGCCCGGAGCGTTCCCGGCGGCGCACCGTCCCCTCGCGTCCGCCCGTCCCGGGTGCGGCGTCCCCCTGCGGACGCCCGGCTCCCGCGGACCGCCCGTGGAGTACCCATGCCTACTCGCCGTGCCACGTTCTGGCGCGCGCTCGTCGCGCTCGCCGTCGTCGGTGTCTCGCTCTACGTCGCCCTGACCACCCCGCCACGCCTCGGCCTCGACCTGCGCGGCGGCACCCGGATCGTCCTGGAGACCCGGGACTCGCCCACCGTCCGCGCCGACGCGGACGCCACCGACCGGGCACTGGAGGTGCTGCGCCGCCGGGTCGACGGCCTCGGCGTCGCCGAGGCCTCGCTCACCCGCGCCGGGGAGCAGCGCATCGTCGTCGAACTCCCCGGCGTCCAGGACCCCCGCGAGGCCGCCGGGGTCATCGGCCGCACCGCCCAGCTCACCTTCCACCCCGTCACCGCGACCGCCGACGGCCCGGCCGGACCCCCCGCCGCGGACGGCTCCCGGGTCCTCGCCGACCCCGCCCTCCCCGGCGGCCACCTGCGGCTGGGCCCGCCGGAACTGACCGGCGACGGCGTCAAGGACGCCTCGGCCGTCCTCGACACCCGCACGGGCCTCGGCTGGAGCATCGACCTCTCCTTCCGCGGCTCGGCCGGCGACGCCTGGGCCCGGCTCACCGGCCACGCGGCGTGCGCCGCGCCCACCGACCCCGCCCGCCGGGTCGCCATCGTGCTCGACGACCGCGTCCTGTCCGCCCCCGGCGTCCAGGACAGCGTGCCCTGCGGGCAGGGGATCACCGGCGGTTCGACGCAGATCACCGGCGGCTTCTCGGCCGACGAGGCCCGGGACCTCGCCGCCCTGGTCAAGGGCGGCGCCCTGCCCGTCCCGGTGACGGTGATCGAACAGAGCACCGTCGGCCCCACCCTCGGCGCCGAGGCGATCCGGGCCAGCGCCCTGGCCGCCGTCATCGGCCTGCTCTGCACCGGCGCCTTCGTCATCGCCGTGTACCGCCTGCTCGGCGTGCTGGCCACCGTCGCGCTCGCCCTCTACGGACTGATCTCGTACGCCGCCGTGGTCGCCCTCGGCGCGACGCTCACCCTGCCCGGGCTGGCCGGCTTCGTGCTCGCCATCGGCATGGCGGTGGACGCCAACGTGCTGGTCTTCGAACGGGCCAGGGAGGAGTACACCGCTCCCCGGGCGGCCGGCCCCGGCAGGGAACGCGACCTGCGGCGCCCGCTCCGCGTCGGATTCGCGAAGGCGTGGAGCGCCGTGGCCGACTCCAACGTGACGACGCTGCTCGCCGCCGGGCTGCTCTTCGCGTTCGCCACCGGCCCGGTCAAGGGCTTCGGGGTGACGCTCTCGATCGGCGTGCTGGCCTCGATGTTCTCCGCCATGCTGATCACCCGGCTGCTCGCCGAGTGGGCGGTGCGCCGGCCCGCCGTCGTCCGGCGGCCCACCCTCACCGGCATGGCCACCGTCGGCCGGATCCGGACCCGGCTGACCCGCCGTCCGCCCCGGCTGATGCGCCACCGGCGGCGCTGGCTGGGCGCCTGCGCAGGCCTGCTGCTGCTCGCCCTGGCCGGGATCGGCGGACGCGGCCTGGACTTCGGCGTCGAGTTCACCGGCGGCCGGGCGGCGCAGTACACCGCCACGCAGCGGGTCGACGCGGACGCCGCCCGCGCGGCCGTGGTCGACGCCGGATTCCCGCAGGCCACGGTGCAGACCACCGGCGACATCGGCGTGTCCGTCCGCACCAAGGAGACCGGCGACGACCACCAGCAGCGCATCCGGGAGGCACTCACCGGCGTCACCGGCGAACTGTCCGTGGAACGCGACGAACTGATCGGACCGAGCCTCGGCAACGAACTGCGCGGCTACGCGCTGGCCGCGCTCGGGCTCGCGGTCGCCGCCCAACTGCTCTACCTGACGATCCGCTTCCGGTGGACCCTCGCGGCCGCCGCGGTGATCGCGATGGCGCAGGACCTGCTGATCGTCCTCGGCCTCTTCGCCTGGCTGGGCAAGCCGGTGGACAGCGTCTTCCTCGCCGCGCTGCTCACCATCGTCGGGTATTCGGTCAACGACACGGTCGTGGTCCTGGACCGGCTGCGCGAGCTGCGCCGGACCGGGACGAAGACGAGCTGGGCGGATCTCGCGGACCGCGCCGTGGCGCAGACCCTCCCCCGGACGGTGAACACCGGCATGGGGGCGCTGTTCGTCCTGATGGCCCTGGCGCTCCTCGGCGGCGACTCGCTCACCGACTTCGCGGTGGCGTTGCTGGCCGGGGTCCTGGTGGGCACGGCGTCCACGGTGTTCACCGCGATGCCGGTGGTCGTGCTGCTCCAGGACCGGTTCCCGGAACGGCCGCGGGAGGCCCGGGAGGCCAAGGCGGCCCGGGCGCGCGACCACAACGGGGCGGTGGTCTGACGCGCACCGGTTCGCGGCGGTGAGGCCGTCGCGACCGCCCGGGTAGCGGGGCCGGGGCCGGGGCGGCGCCGGCCACGGCCGGACGGCCGGTCATCCCGGGGACCGGCCGTCCGGTGGTGTGGCGTCAGCGAGTCCAGACGACCGGACGGGCGGCGACGGGCTCGCCGGCCGCGTCGAGTTCGACGGCGATTCCGGCGACCACCCCGGCGTCGTTGATGAAGCTCGCGTGGGCGTACGGGCTGAGCGGGGACGGCGGGAGCGGCACGGCCGTCCCATCCGGCCGCCACAGCAGTGCCGTGGTCCGGTTCCAGTCGGGGCCCTGCACGTCGCCGACGGCCGTGCCCGTGCTGTTGACCGCCATCGCCTCGCTCTGCCGGCCGGCGGGGCCGTCCAGCAGGGTCTGCGCACCGTGCCGGTTCCAGCGGGCGGCGAACGTGGAGCGGTTGGCGTCGAAGGCCGCCCCGACGGCGGTGCCCGCGCTGTTGACGGCCCTCGCCCGGCCGTAGCCGGCGTCGCGGACGGCGCCGTCGGGCGTCCAGACCAGCACCCGGTCGAACTCGTACTCGCCGTCCCCGACCCGCCGCCCCTGCCCGAGCACTACGCCGTTGTGGGACATCCGGACCACCCGGGCCCCGTCGACGCCCGGCGGGAGCGGCAGGGCGCTCACGGCGCCCGACGGGCTCCAGAGCACCGGGGTCTCCTTGTAGTGGCCGTCGGCGAGGCGACGCTCGGAGGTGCCGGCGATGACGCCCGCGTCGCTGACGGAGACGGCGTCGCCGGCGTCGTCGCCGGGCAGCGGCGGCAGGTCGACCCGGGTGCCGTCGGGCTGCCACTTCACCGGCATGGACCGGTAGGCGTAGTCGTACGCGCCGCCGACCACGACACCGGCGTTGTTGATTCCCTGCGCGTTGCCGCCGAGGACTCCGGCGGGCAGCGGCAGGGGGGTCGGGGTGCCGTCCGGAGCCCAGCGGATCGGGTGGTTGTCGGCCAGGCTCCGGGAGGACGCCCCGATCACGGTGCCGGTGTCGTTGATCCCCGACGGGTGGGCCGACAGGTCGCCGGGCAGCGCCGCCAGCGTGGTGTAGCCGAGGTGGTCGGGGTGCCAGCGGATGGCGTGCGGGGCGGACTGGCCGGGGACGTTCGGGTGGTACTCGCCGATGACGGAGCCGTCGCGGCTCAGGCCCCACACCAGGCTGTAGGCGGTGTTCGGCGGGGTCGGGAGGAACCGCGGGGCCGGCAGCGACGTCGACGTCGACGTCGACGGAGCGGCGGGGGCGGCCGTCGCGGTCGGGGCCGCGCCGAGGACGAGGGCGGCGGCCGTCGCGGCGGAAGCGAGGGCGGCGGGGCGGCGGGTGCGCGAGCCGGTCATGCGGAGGGCTCCTGATTCGTCGAGGTGCGGGGGAGGCGTGTACCGGGCGCGGCCATCAGGACGTCCAGACCATCGCGCGCGGGAGGTCCTGGGTGTTCGACGCGTCGTACCAGGTGGCCTCGCCGACGATCACCCCCGATCCGTTGACGCTCAGGGCCCGGGCGCAGGGGCCGAGCGAGGACGGCGGGAGCGGTACGGCCGTGCCGTCGGGCCGCCACAGCAGCGGCGTGGTGCGCCTCGGGCTCGGGCCGTCCGCGAAGCCGACGACCGTACTGGAAATCGGGCGGGTGGCGTTCTCGCCGGGCAGCGGTTCCAGGGTGGTGACGCCGGCCCGGTGGGCGTTCCAGCGCAGCGCGCGCGGGGCGAACGTGCCGGGGATGTTCAGGCAGGTCTCGCCGAGGATGTCGCCCGCCTCGTTGAGGCCGGACGCCGAGCTGAGCGGGGCGGCGTTCGCGGGCAGCGGAAGCAGGTGGGGGGTCGGCGGCGGTGGCGCGCCCGGGCCGGCGGCCATGGCGCCTCTGCGCGGAGTGGGGGAACCGGCCATCCGGAAACTCCTGTCTCGTCAACGGTCAGATGTGTCAAGAGAGTTGATGTTCCGTCGGGTGCGGGCTGGTCGGGTGCCCGGTCCAGGGGGCCAAGTCTCGTTCCACCGGTGGTTCGTCGCAGGGAGATCCCCGAAACGGCCGGAATCCGTCACCTCGTTCGTGTGCGGTCGTCGGCCCGCGATCACCCCCGTTGCCGGAGCGCTTCCCGGGGGCCGCCGCCTCCGCCGGTGCCCCGGGCACGCGGGGTGAAGGACATCGCTTTCCGGCCCGCCCGGCCAGGAGTGCGCGGCCGACCGCCCGGCGAACCCGGGGCGGTCGGCCGTTCCGCCGTTCCGTCGTGTCCGCCGTGTCCGCCGTGCCGGTCCGTCGGCCGGAGGGCAGGCGACGTGCGCGGGACCGTACGGCGGCGCCAGTGCGGCGCCGGCGCGGTGTCAGCGCGTGCGGCGGTGCAGCGCCGTGGTGGCGAGCGCGAGGGCCAGGCCGGTCGTGCCCAGGGCCGCCGCGATCCACAGCGAGGACGTGTAGCCCCGGCCCGCCGAGAGCGCCGCGCCCGCCAGCAGCGGGCCGCCCGCGTTGCCGACGTTGAACGCCGAGACATTGGCCGCCGAAGCGAGGTTGTCGGCGCCTTGGGCCGCCGCCAGCACCCGCGTCTGGGAGGGCGGGATCACCGCGGCCCCCACGACGCCGAAGAGCAGGAAGCCGACGATCGCGGCGGGCTTGCTGTGCACGGCGGGGATCAGGAGCGCGGAGACGACCGTGATCCCGGCGAGTGCCCCGTAGAGCGTGGGCAGCAGCGCCCGGTCCGCGAGCCGGCCGGCCAGCGGGGTGCCCACGACCATGCCGACGCCGATCAGGACCAGCACGAGCGGGACCGTACGGTCGTCGAAACCGGTGACCTCGGTGAGAAGGGGAGTGATGTAGGTGAGGATGGCGAGGTAGGGCGCCCAGCCGAAGGCGGTCGCCGCCAGGGCGAGCCAGACCCGGCCGCGCCGGAACGCCGCCAGCTCCCGGCGGAAGCCGGTGTCCCGCTGTCGGGGGATCGGCGGGACCAGCGTCGCGATCGCGGCCAGCAGCACCGCGCCGATGGCGGTCACCCCCCAGAACGCGGCCCGCCAGCCGAGCGCCTGACCCAGCGCGGTGCCGCCGGGGACGCCGAGCACGTTGGCGAGGCTCAGCCCCATGAAGACGGTGGCGATGGCACTGGCCTTGCGTTCCGGCGCGACGAGGCCCGCGGCCACGACGGCGGCGGTCCCCACGTAGGCACCTCCGGCGAGGGCCGACAGCACCCGCCCGACGAGCAGCACGCCGTATCCGGGGGCCAGCGCGCTGAGCAGACCGGCCGTCGTGAAGAGGCCGACCAGCCAGAGCAGCAGGTGCTTGCGGGGGAGCCTCGCGCCCAGGACCGTGAGCAGCGGGGCGCCCACGACCATGCCCACGGCGTAGCCCGACACGAGCAGGCCCGCCGTGGGCAGCGGGATGCCGAAGTCCGTGGCCACGTCGGGGAGCAGACCGGCGATGACCACCTCCGTGGTGCCGACGGCGAAGGCCCCGAGTGCGAGGGCCGACAGCGAGGCGATGCCCGCTCGTCGGGGAGGGGTGCCGGGTGTTCGGGTGGGGAGCGGGACTGCCGCGAGATCGTTCGTCACGCCCTTCAGCCTCGCGCCGCTTCCCGCCGGGATCAGCGCCCGTCCGCGCAACGATCGGTAAACCGGGCTTACCGATCGGCCGCGGGTGCGGGGCCCTGGGCGTTCGACGTGGGAGGCTCCTGGTCCGCGGTCTTCTGCCGGTCGGTCTACTGCCCGGCGGCCCTCGGCCCGTCCGTCGTCTGCCCGGCGGTCCCCAGTTCGGCCGCCAACTCGGCGGCCGCCTCGACGAAGGCCCGCACCCGCGCCGTCTCTCCCGCCGTACGCCACACCAGCCCGTACTCCACCGGCTCCGCGTCACTGAACGGCACGTACACCACGCCCCTCGGCGTGTAGTGCGCCGCGACATCGGCACCGACGGGGGAGATCCCCTGCCCGGCACCGACCATGGCCAGGGTCTCCTGCATCGTCGCCGCCGACCTGCCCCGCCGCACCGGCTGCCCGCTCGGGGTGTACGGCGGTGCCAGGTGCTGCTGCCAGTACTCCGGTACGTCGCCCGAGCACGCGAACACCCGGTCCCGTGCCAGGTCCTCCAGGGACACCGACCGCCGCTTGGCGAGCGTGTGGTTGGCCGGGACCGCGAGCATCCGGGGCACCCGGAGCACGACCGGACCACGGGTCAGGTCAGGCTCCGCGACCGGGAAGTGGGTGACCAGGACGTCCACCCGGCCGGTACGCAGCGGGCCGAGCAGGTCGCTGAGCTGGGTCTCGTGGATCCGCACCTCCGCGTCCGGGTGGAGGCGGCCGAAGGCCCGCGCCGCGTCCATCACGAACTCACCGGTCGCGCTTCCCAGATATCCGACCGGCAGGACGCCCGCGAAGCCCCGCGCCTCGGCCCGCGCCCGTGCCACGGCCTGTTCGACCCGCCGGTAGCCGGGCTCGACCTCCTCGTGGAGCCGACGGCCGAGAGGCGTGAGGCGCACCGTGCGGCTGGTCCGCTCGAAGAGCGGAGCGCCGATGCGGCGCTCCAGGCTCCGGATCGTCTGGCTGATCCTGGCGCGCGAGACGTGCAGCCGTTCGGCCGTGCGGCCGAAGTGCAGTTCGTCGGCGAGGATCAGGAAGCTCTCGATCTCCAGTCTTTCCAGCACCCGGTCGACGGTACCCCGTGGGCGGAGACCCATGAAGGGTCGCCCGCCTTTCGCCTCCGCCCGCCGTGGCGCACGGCGGAGCGCCCCGCCGTCGTGGACCGGGAGACGCCAGGGCACCATGGTCCGATGCTGGAGTTGCTGCCGGGCACCGGCGTGGTCCTGCCGGACGGAGCCGGGACGCTCACGTTCGCGTGCGCGGAGGGCGGGGACGGGCTCGTCGGCATCCTGCGTTAGCGCGGGGGGCGGGCCTACCGGATCCGGCCTGTCCTACCGGATCCGGCCGGACAGGCCGACAGGCCCGCTCCCGGACCGGCCTCGGGGAATCGCGCGGTTTACCGCTCCGCGCGCGGAGGTACCGTTCGCCTCGCAACGGTCCGCACGCGGTACGGGGAGCGGCGCGCGGGCCGGCGGAACCCAAGCGGGACTCTCGCCGAGGGGGGAGCGATGCCGACGACCGCCGGCACCGGCCGGACGGGCGCCGGGGAGCTCGGAGACCGGGAACGCGAAGTGCTCCACGCCGTCGGCTGTGGGCTGCGGGACGACGAGATCGCCACCGCCCTGGCCCTCTCCGAGGAGGCCGTGGCCGCGCACCTGGAGCGGATCCTCGGCAGACTCGGGCTGCGCGACCGGGCCGCCGCCATCGTCCACGCCTTCGACTGCGGGCTCGTCACCCCCGGCCAAGGCCCCCGGGCGCGGCCCGTACCCGCGGCGCCCCGTACCGCCGGGACCCGGACCTCCGGGATCCGGGTGGCGGAGCCCGTCGTGCGGATCGCGGTGCTCGGGCCGTTGCGCGCCTGGCAGGACGGGCGCGGCCTGGACCTCGGGCACCCGCGCCGGCAGGCGGTGCTCGCGGCCCTGGCGCTGCGCGCCGGGCGGGCCCTGAGCCGGCAGGAACTGCTGGACGGTGTCTGGGGATCGGAGCCGCCGGTCGCCAACGTGGTGCCGGTCCACATCTACCGGCTGCGCAGGACCCTGCGGATCGGGGACAGTCCGGACTCGGTGATCGGGCACGACCGGGGCGGCTACCGGCTGGTCCCCGGCGTGGCCGAGGTGGACGTGGCGCGGATGGAGGAGCTGGTCACCGCCGCCGGGGCGGCCCACCGGGCGGGCGACCTGATTGAGGCGGTCGGCCTCTGCTCCCGCGCGCTGGGCCTGTTCCGCGGGGAGCTCCTGGCCGGCCTGCCCGGTCCGCTCGCCGAGCTGGAGCGGCTGCGGCTCGGCGAGCGCAGGATCGCCGTCGCGCAGCGGAAGCTGGAGTGGCAGCTGCGGCTGGGCCGGTACGGGGAGGCGGTCGCCGAACTGTTCCCGCTGTCCACGGAGCACCCGTTGAACGAGCTGGTGGCCGCGATGCTGATGCGGGCGTTGTCCCGCTGCGGCCGGACGGCCGACGCCCTGGCCGTGTTCGACCGGACCCGCCGCCGGCTGGCCGAGGAGCTGGGCGTGCCGCCGGGCCGGGTGCTGCGCCAGACGTACCGGATGGTCCTGCGCGGGGACGAGGCCGGGGCCGGCCCCGGGTGACTCCGCTGACGGGACCGGGACCAGGATCAGCGCCGGGACCAGGTCCGGGGCCGACGGCGCGCGGGTGCGCCGGTCGTCGGCCGTCGGCTCAGGAGGCGAAGGCCGTCTCCAGCCGGGGGATCAGGTCCCGGAGGTCCTGCTCCCAGCAGCCGCCGTTGTGGCGGCCGTTGCACTGGGTGCCCCAGGTGGAACCGTCGCCGTAGTCGACGTAGTGGTAGGGCATGCCGAGGGCGTCCATGTGCTCCTTGACGTGCTTGGCGGCGCCTTCGAGCCAGAACTCGCCGTCGGTGACCGCGCCGTTCCCGTTGCCGACGTAGACGGAGATCCCGACTCCGGCGAGCCGGTCCATGTGCCGTGACGGGTCGACGTCGTTCCACCGCCAGTCCGCGTTGAACACCGGGTACGGCGAGCCGAACAGGGCGTCGCTGTCCACGGCGGGCTTGAAGGGGGAGTTCGCGGGGTCGCAGGTGCCGGAGGACAGGCCGCAGAGCACTCCCGGCCCGTCGACGAGGGAGGCGACGGCGGCCAGCCGCAGGTCCATGGAGTCGACCGAGAAGTCGATGCCGCCGGACAGGGAGGCGGTCTGGCTGAACAGGTCGGGGCGGTCCTGGGCGTAGTGGAAGGCCCCGAACCCGCCCATGGAGACGCCGGCGACCTTGGGTTCAAGGGGTCGTCGCAACACCGCTTGGTTTCAGACGGTGAGTAGATCACGTAGACGCTCGGCTGGGGTATCCCAGCCGAGCGTCT